>VGYL01001209.1 GCA_016872975.1 Planctomycetota bacterium | reverse complement strand
TGGGCGACGAGTTTGCCGTCCGTCAGGGCGAAGCTCTTGAGGCGGATCCACTTGTCCTCAATTTTGAGGACCGGCGCGAACGGCTCCTCGGCAAAGAGCGACGCCGCGATCTTCGTGCGCAGGTCCTCCAGATCGACGTCGGCGGACTCGAGCCGCTCCCGGTACATCCGCCTGGCCATCGGTTTGGCCACCAGGGTGACGGGTACCGCCCCGACCTTGATCGTCTCGACGAGGAGATTCAACCGGCCCTGATCGTCCATCTGCGGCCCGAGCTCGATGGTCAGGACGAATTCCGCGCCTTCGAGGGAAGCGGTACCCATCAGGACGATCCGCCCGGGCACAAAACGCACCTGCGGCGCCGACAGGATGATCCCGCCCGACTCCTGCGGCCATTTCAGCCGCCCGATCGCTTCGTTGAGCGACTGATCGAGCACGACCATCTCGAACGGCCGCTGCCTTTGGGCGCTATTGTAGAACCGGGACCACAGATCGCGATGGAGATAGGGATGGATCTGCTGCACGTTCGGGTCCGCGTGGGCCGGCACGATGGGGTGATACCGCGACGGCTTGTGCAGCAGCAGGATAATCACCAGGGCCGCGATGAGCAGATCGACGCCCAGCCAGATGAGGAGTTTTTTGCGCCTGGATTTCTTCCGTGCTTCCAACGGGTGCCTCAACAACTTCTTCAGAAACCGCCGTCATAGGCCGAATTCTGTCTTGCCCGAGCTACCGCCGCCGATTATAGTGGTCCGGACGTTTGGCACAAGGAGTATGTTGCCGGGTTCGGGCTGGTGAGACTTGTCGGCGGTTCGCGAGAAGCTCCAAGGCAGCGGCGCCCTCCGGTTTTCTATTGAGCGATGCGTTGAAAGGAAGGTTCTTCGGTTATGGCAAACCACTTTGCAGACCGACTGTACGAAGCCGTTCAGTCCAAGAAGACGTCGCTGGTGATCGGGTTGGATCCCGTGTACAGCCGTCTGCCGCCGGCGATTCGGGCCCATCGGCAGATGAACGATGAATACGATGCGGCCGCCGCCGTCGATGCGATTTTCGATTTCTGCACCCAGGCGATGCGGATCGTGGCGCCGATCGTGCCCGCCGTGAAGATCAATATCGCGTTTTTCGAGCGGTACCTGTGGGAGGGTCTGGAGAGCTACTACGCCCTGATCAGTGAGGCCGACGATCTGGGGCTGGAGATCATCGGCGATGTCAAACGCGGCGATATCGGGCATACCGCCGAGATGTACGCGGTGGCCCACCTGCAGAATTCGGAGTTGATCGGTTTGGAGGATGTCCTGGCGCCCGATGCGATCACCGTGAATGGCTACGCCGGGACCGACGGGATCGAGCCGTTCGCCAGTATGGCCGCGGCGCAGGGGAAAGGGGTGTTCGTGCTGGTGCGGACGAGCAATGCCTCCGCCGCCGCGATTCAGGACTTCCGCGACGCGGATGGCCAGGCGCTCTATGAGAAGATGGCGCAGATCGTGAGCGAGATCGGGTCCCGGCCCGAGCTGATCGGGGAGCATGGCTACAGTGATATCGGGATGGTCGTCGGCGGCACCGCGCCCGAGACGACGACCGCCCTACGGGCGAAATACCACAAGACCTGGTTCCTGGTGCCCGGCTACGGCGCCCAGGGGGCGGGGGCGGCCGATTGCATCCGGTTCTGCAAAGCCGACGGCACCGGCGCCCTGATCAACGCCTCCCGCTCGATCATCTACGCCTACGAGAAGCCGCAATACCGCGACCAGTTCGGCGACGATTGGAAAAAATGCATCGAGCAGGCGGTCATCGACGCCAAGATCGATCTGGCCCAGGCGATGCAGACGAAGCTCTAATGAAGTGTGATGTTTGAAGTGTGATTTTCGATTTTCAAATCAACCATCAAACATCAACCATCAAACTTCCAGTCGGTCGGGCCGATGTTCGACCGCATCGCGCCCACCTATGACTTTCTGAACCACTTTCTGTCCCTGGGCTGCGATTACTCGTGGCGCCGCAAGGTGACCGCGCAGCTTCGGGGCCGAGAGGTGTGTCACCTCCTCGATGCGGCCACGGGGACCGGCGATTTGCTGCTTTCGCTGCTGCGCGGATGCCCCACGATCGAAAAGGCGACGGGGCTCGATCTCTCCGAACGCATGCTGGCCATCTGCCGGCAGAAGCTCCGGGCATGCGGGCTGCAAGGGCGGGCTGATCTGGTGCG
>VGYL01001208.1 GCA_016872975.1 Planctomycetota bacterium | reverse complement strand
CCGCTTTCTCTCGGCTTCTTCGATTCTCTCTCGGGCCAGTTTCGCGTATTCGGGGTTGAGTTCAACAAGCACGGCGCGGCGTCCGAGGTTCATGGAGACGAGCCCGGTCGTTCCTGCGCCCGCGAAGGGATCTAGAACAGCGCACGGGACGGGATCGCCGCCGCACGCGCAGCCGGAACGCCAGCCGAGGGTGCGTGATTGTGTTCCGCCCTTACGATTCAATGCCTGCCCCTTGCAACCATTCAGCCCATCGCGCATAGGAGCGCCAGCATCTTTCCTTGCCTGCCAAGTGCCGCCAGACTTCTCCGCTTCCCTCTCCCACGGTTTCCCGCATTTCTGGCAGCATCCGCGCGCGCTCGTCCCTGCCAGGATGCACGGCTCGATCAGCTTCGGCGGGAACGTGGCGAAGTGTGCGCCGATGTACGGCTTCGTGGCGACGGTCCAGACGGAGCGGCGGTTGCGGGTCTCCGTCACACCACAATTCGCAGTGATATTGCCATCCCCGCGTCTTTTGCCTTGGTTCTCCACGCTTATTCCGTTTGCCCTTTTTCTGTCCTGCGGGCCAGATACTGCCGCATCCTTCACCGCCTCCGCATCGTAGTAGTACCGCGCGGACTTAGAGAGCAGGAAAATGTACTCATGCGCCTTCGTGCATCGGTCCGTCACGCTCTCAGGCATCGGGTTCGGCTTGTGCCAGATTATGTCCTGCCGCAGATACCAGCCGTCCGCCTGAAGCGCGAACGCGACGCGCCAGGGGATGCCGACGAGGTCCTTTGGCTTGAGGCCGGGCGGGATATTGGCCCTCGCCGCCATGAAGTCGGTCGTTCCGGCGTTGCTACGTTGCTTGACGCTGGCCGTTTCGATACCGCCGCCTCGGTAGTTGCCTCCCGCATACGAGTCCCCCAAGTTCAGCCAGAGCGTTCCGTCGTCCCGAAGCACGCGGCGCACCTCGCGGAACACCTCGACCATCTTGGCGACGTACTTCTCCGGCGTCTTCTCCAGACCGATCTGGCCTTCCGCCCCGTAGTCGCGCAGCCCCCAGTACGGCGGAGACGTTACGCACATCTGAAACGCATGATCGGGCATCTCGCGTAACACATGGAGACAGTCACCCATGAAGATTTGCCAGCCTATCATGGCGTCTCCTTCGGTGGCCGGTATTTCTCCGGGTGGCGCCGCCGGTCTTCTTCGAGCTGGCGCATACGTTCAAGCGCGGAGTTGTCGGGTTCGGCGGGTTGCCGCGCGGGATCGGCGGCTCCCTTGCGGCGTAGCCGTTCCCCGTTGCCGGGGTCTTCCCACTCGATTTCGGGATAGCGCGCGCCGCACCCGTCCGAGCGTTGGTCACAGTACCATCGGTCGTCGGGGTAACGGGAGCCGGAGCGCGCTTCCCAGTAGGCGAGCGGCTTGCCGCACTTGGGGCAAGTCGGCGGGCGGATGAACCGGCCGCGCTTGAGGGGCACCATTTCGTCCCATGTGCGGTTCGGTTCCGGTTCTTGCGATTTCGGCGGCGGTTTCTTCGGAGTTGGCACGGTGCTTGCTCTTTCTCCGCCGCTAGGCATTCGGCATTCGGAATTAGGAATTGTTGTATGTGGCCCCAAGTAGGCCCCAAGTAGGCCCTTACTAGGCCCCAAGTAGGCCCCATCTTGGCCCCGTCCCGGTCCTTGGGCCTGCTTCGTGCGCCAATGAACTATAGTTACGATAGTGCCTTGGCGGTTTGCTGACGGCCTGGCCCTAACATAGCCCCAAGGAATGAGCTTCTTCTCGATTGTGTAGCGGACGAACTTCCTGGTCAACTGCTTGAGCCCGTCGATAGTATGATCATGGCGCTGGCCCTCCGGGTTGCAATTGGCGGCGAGGGCGGCCGGACTGGTACGTAGCTCACCCGGTTCAAGCGTGTCCGGTCCGACGCGGCGGGTACAATGCGACGCGCGCCCCTTCAAGTAGCACCATAGTTTCCAGACGCGAGGGTCGGGATCGTTCCAGGCGCGGGATTCGGTAAAGTCGCGCCATTCGATCCACCATCCGCGTGGGTCCGTCGGCTCTTGATATTCCTCGTTTGTCATGCGCGCCTGTCCTGGAACCGGGAGAGAGGGCCGGTTGAATGGAGGGCCTCGTCCGGCGGGCGGACTCTTTCCCCGCAGGATTTTCGTTTGAGGTTCCGGCCCCCTCCCCTGGTCGGTCGGGCGCGGTACGGCGGCGGGGT
>VGYL01001207.1 GCA_016872975.1 Planctomycetota bacterium | reverse complement strand
ACCCTACACCTTCGCCGAACCGGCGCGGGTCCGCAGGTTCTTTCCGGAGACGCTTTTCTGGCAGCCGCAGGTGATTGCGGATGAGGCGGGCGAGGCGCGCGTGGAGATCCCGCTGGCTGACTCCATCACCGCCTGGAAGATGAACGTCGATGCCGTGTCGATGGGCGGGCAGCTTGGTAACGCGACCGTGGATATCCGGGTGTTTCAGGACTTCTTCGTGGATCCGGATCTTCCGGTCGCGTTGACCCGCGGCGACGAGATCGCCGTTCCGATCCAATGCTACAACTACCTGTCCCAGCCGCAGGTCATTCAGTTGAGCCTGGAGCCGGCGTCCTGGTACGAGATCCAGGGACCCGCCGCACAGGCGGTCGAGCTTGCGCCGAACGAGGTCAGAGCCGTCGCGTTCCGCGTCCGGGCCCAGGAGGTCGGCACGCACGAGTTGGCGGTGCTGGCCCGGGGCACGTCCCTGAGCGACGCGGTCCGCCGGCGCATCGAGGTCCGCCCGGACGGTGCGGAGGTCGAGGATCTGCAAGGCGGCTTGCTGGCCCACGCGGCGGAACATACAGTCCACATTCCTCCGGAGGCGGTTCCGAACTCCCAGAGACTGCTCCTGAAGGTCTACCCGTCCATGTTCAGCGAAGTGATCGAGGGTCTGGAGAGTGTTTTGCGGATGCCGCACGGCTGCTTCGAGCAGACTTCGTCCGTGACGTACCCCAACGTCATGGCCCTGCTGTACCTCAAACATACGAACCAGCTTGCCCCCGAAGTCCAGGCCAAGGCGCGGGCGTGCATCGCCGCCGGGTACCAGAAACTGCTGACGTTCGTGGTCAAGGATGGCGGTTTCGACTGGTTCGGCCACCCGCCCGCCGCGGAGAAGCTGACGGCCTACGGGATCATGCAGTCGACGGACCTGGCGCGGGTCCACGATATCGATCGGGGCGTCATCGACCGTGCGAGCCGATGGCTGCAGAGCCGCCAGAATCGCGATGGTTCGTGGGAGGCCGCGGAGCGCCGCGACGAGCAGGTGCGCGACACCGCCTACATCGCCTGGGCGCTCTTGGAAGCCGGGGGGCAGGACTGGGGCCTGCACCGCGCCCTCGCCTTTCTCCGCGAGAATACCCGCACCACGGACTCTTCTTACACGCTCGCCCTGGCGGCCAATGTCCTGCTGGCCGACGACCCCAACGATGTCCTCGGCCGCAAGCTCCTGACCGACCTGCAATCGCGTTTCCGCGGGGATGGCCGGTCCGGCTGTGTGATCTCGGCCGGCGCCGGCGCCCTGTACTCGCAGGGCTCGTGCCTCGATGTCGAGACGACGGCCCTTTTCGCGCTGGCTCTGATGCGGGTGAACGCCTTCGCCGAGACGGTGCCCCGGGCCCTGACGTGGCTGTGCGAGCAGAAGGACCGGTACGGCACGTGGCGCTCGACCCAGGCGACGGTCCTGGCGATGAAGGCCCTGATCGCTGGCACGCACGCGGCCCCGAAGAGCGATGCCGCGCTGCGGGTCCGCGTTACGGTCAACGGGAGGAACGCCGGCTTTCTGGAGGTTACGGGCAGGACCTGCGATCTTCTGCATACGCTCGATCTGACGGGCTGTCTCCAGCCCGGCGCGAACGTCGTGCGCCTGGCGCGGGAGGGGGAGATGGGGCTGCCGTATCGGCTGGTCGGGACGTACTGGGCGCTGCCCGCGGCCCCGACGGCGGTGCCGGGCGAGTGGGAGATCGACGTTCGCTACGATCGTGACCGTCTGCGGGTGGGCGATCCGCTCTGGTGCAACGTGCAGGTTCTGCACCGGGGCGCAGCGCCGGCGAACATGATTGTCGTGGAGTTGGGCCTGCCGCCGGGGTTCGCGGTCGATCCCTCCGCGTTCGCACGGCTGGTCGATTCCGGCCTCCTGGCCCGGTACGCACTCACGTCCGATCGGGCGGTTCTATACGTCCGCAGCGTGGCTCCCCGCCGGCGCATTGCCTTCCGCTATGGCCTGCGGGCTTTGCGTCCTCTCCGCGTGCAGGTCCCGCCGGCACGGGTTTACGAGTATTATTACCCCGAGAACCGCGCCGAGACGCTGCCGTGCGAGATCGTGGTGGAGTGAGCACTCATCGTGGCGCGGTGACGCGGCTCGTTTCCGTTTGTAGTGACGCCGTGAGGCGTTATCTTCTATATGCTCTTACGAGCACACTACAAACGAGCTTCGCAACCGTTTGC
>VGYL01001206.1 GCA_016872975.1 Planctomycetota bacterium | reverse complement strand
CGATCAGGGCCACGATCAGCAAGGGGATGCCCCAGGCCACGAGCCTCGGCCAGATCGATTTGGGCGGCAGCGTCATCAACTCCGCGAGGGGCTGGTCCTGGTGGATCTGGCTCTTGATGCCCTCGACGTGGCCGGCGCCGACGACGGCGACGACCCGTGTGCCGGGAGCGGCGCGGATCTTCTGGGCCAGGAATGTATCCCGCTCGTCGATCAGCCGTCGCTTGATCTCGGGGAACCGCTGGGCGAACTCGGCCATGATCGCCTCGAGCTGATCCTGCTGCTTGAGCTCTTCGATCATGTCCGCATCGACCTTCTCGGTCACCAGGGCGCTCATCATGACCTGCATGGCAAGCTTGAGCTTGCTCCAGAAGCCCAGATACCTCCAGACGCGCTTGAGCGTGATCTCGATATCGCGGTCGGCCAGGACGAGCGTGGCCCCGGTCTGCTCGGCCAGGCGGACGCCTTCGAGCATCTCGGCTCCCGGCTGGACGCCGAGCTTCTCGCCGAGCCGGCGGTAGAACGAGCTCATGATGAGCTGGGCCAGCAGAAAAACCGCTTTCTTCTGCCGGATGATCTTGAAGATGTCCATTTTGCGCCAGTTGTCGGCCTGGGTCATCGCCTGGTGGCGGGCCTGGCACAATTCGACGCAGACCGCGTCCGGGCGGACCTGCTCAATCGTCGTGCGGACATCCTCGACGCTTTCCTTGGAGATGTGGGCGGTGCCCACGAGATAGATATCGCGATCGTCAACCTTCACGTGCGCGACACGCGAAGGCAGTGAATTCGATTCCTGCATCATTATATTCCAATATTCCAGTATTCCATCTTTCCATCATTGTATCTGGTTCACAGGATATTGCCATATCCGTCATGGGAGAATTGCCGCCGTAACGACCCGGAGGCCGGGGGCGTATATGGGACGTTCGGCTATGCCAACAGGACGGATGCAAATGCCGCAGGGGGTGTGTTCCGATGAAGGCCAGGACGCAGAGCTGGTGGGAAGCGACGCACACGAGCTTCTGGTTTCTGCCGACGGTGATCGCCGTGGTGGCGGCCGCCCTGGCGTTGGGAATCGTCTGGCTGGACCGGTCCGTATCGCTGGAGGGCGAGCGGTTGAGCGATTTCTTCTATCCCGGCGGACCGGAAGGCGCCCGCGAGGTCCTGTCCACGATCGCCGGCTCCATCATCACCGTGGCCGGCGTGGTCTTTTCCGTTACCATCGTGGCCCTGACCACGGCCGCCGGACAATTCGGTCCGCGCCTGCTGCGGAGCTTCATGGCCGACAAAGGCAACCAGGTGGTGCTGGGCACGTTCGTCGGCACGTTCATCTATTGCCTGCTGGTGCTGCGGACCATCAAAGGCACGGAAGACGAGGAGTTCGTGCCCAAGATCGCGGTGACGCTCGGCATCGCCCTGGCCCTGGCCAGTTTCGCGGTCCTCATCTACTTCTTCCATCGGGCCTCCAGCTCCATCCAGGCGGAACAGGTGGTCGATACCATCTTTCGGGAGCTGGAGCAGGAAATCGATCATACCTTTCCCGCGCAACAGGACCCGCAGGAGCCCGCTCCGACGGACTCCCCATTGTCCGCGCTGTTCGGGCCGGGCCGGCGCACCGCGGCGGTCCTGGCCGACGCCAGCGGCTATCTGCGGGTGGTGGACGTGGACAGCCTGACGGCCGTGGCGCGCGAGCGCGATCTGGTCCTGCGCCTGGAATACCGCTCGGGGGATTTCGTGTTCGAAGGGACACCGCTGGCGGAGGTGGCCGGGGCGGACGACCACGATGTTCATGTGCATAAGCAGGTGCGCCAGGCCTTCATCCTGGGCAAGTACCGGTCCCTGGAGCAGGACGTGGAGTTTCCCATTCAGCAATTGGTGGACATGGCGTTGCGAGCCCTTTCGCCTTCGCTGAACGATCCGTATACGGCGGTCAACTGCATCGACCGGCTCGGGGCCGCCCTGTGCCATCTCAGTGCGCGACACCCGCCGTCGCCCTATCAGTACGATCAGGAGGGGAATCTGCGTGTGATTCTGGACGTGCCGACCTACGCGGGGATTCTGGACGCCGCGTTCAACCAGATCCGCCAGAACAGCCAACGCAGCCTGGCGGTGTGCCTGCGCCTGCTGGAGGCGTTGCAGGCCATTGCGGTCACCGTTGGCCGCGATTCGCAGCGGGAGGCGGTGCGACTCCACGCGGAGATCGTCTAC
>VGYL01001205.1 GCA_016872975.1 Planctomycetota bacterium | reverse complement strand
TCGTGGTCCACGCGTCGGATGCGGGCCAAGGCCTGGTCGTGGCTCAGGTTGGCGTACTGCATGGCCGCCTGGACGCGGTACTCAATGTCGGCCACCACTCGGACACGCACCACCTGCGGCAGCTCGCTCAGCAGCAGGTGGCCGACGTGGCCGTGGTAGACGAGGCTGCCCTGGCCGGCGTGCCGCAGGAGGACGGCGGTGACGCACTTCACGTAGGCGAGGCGCTTGCCGGGATTCTGCACCCAGTAGCGGGGCGATTTGTTGAGCGAGTCGACCAGCTCGGGTTCCGCGATGCCGAAGCTCTCGGCGGCCTCGTGCAGCACCTGCTCGCGGCTGAGGGACGCGTAGCTGAGCCGCTCGGACAGCCGTGTCGCCAGGGCCTTGCCGCCGGCGAAGGATCCGCGACTGATGGTGATGATGGCCATTGAGCCTCTCCTTGCCCGGGGGGACTGGCCAGTAGTGTGGCGCCAGCAGGCGCCGGATGTCAAGACCTTATTTATTGACGGTGCAGAAGAAGGACCTCCTCCAGTCTCGGTGTTCGCGGGTTACCTTCGAGTGAGAAGGAGCCCTCACCGAGGGCAGAGCACGCCGCGAGATGGAGGAGGCCATGCGGAAATCTACGAAGGTTGTGGCGCTGGAGCAGCACATGGAGTCGATCACGGTGGCCGTGGCCGAGGCGGGACGACAGCCGCCGGAGCTGTACGGGGACATCCCGTCGACGGCGGAGGCGGTGCGCAAGCTGGCGCACCGTCTGGACGAGGGGGGCACGCGGCCCCTGCGGTTCTGCTACGAGGCCGGGCCCTGCGGATATGGGCTCTACCGGCAGTTGGCGCAGATGGGCTACGAGTGCGCGGTCGTGGCGCCGTCCCTGATACCCCGCCGCCCGGGAGAGCGGATCAAGACCGACCGCCGAGACGCGCTGACGCTGGCGCGGCTGCACCGCTCCGGGGACTTGGTGGCGGTGTGGGTGCCGGACGAAGAGCAGGAGGTGATCCGGGATTTGGTCCGTTGCCGGGAGGACTTCAAGCACGCCGAGCGTCGAGCCAAGCAGCGGGCGAACGCGTTCCTGCTTCGGCACGGGCGCGTGTACCCGGGACGCAGCCGCTGGACGAAGACGCATGCGACATGGCTGCAAGGCCAGGCCTTCGATCATCCGGTGCAGCAACTGGTCTTCCAGGAGTACGTGGACGCGGTTGGCGAGGCAATGCGGATGGTCGAGGCGCTGGAGAAGGACATGGCCCAGGCGCTGGAGACGTGGTCGCTGGCGCCGGTGGTCCGCGGTGAGATGGCCTTGCGCGGCGTCGACCTGGTGGTGGCCATGACGTTGGTGGCGGAGTTGGGAGACGTGACGCGGTTCGACTCGCCGGTGCAGCTGATGGCCTACGTGGGCGAGGTGCCCAGCGAGCACTCCACGGGTCGGTCTCGGCGCCAGGGGGCGATCACCAAGACGGGCAACGCCCACGTGCGCCGTGTGCTGACGGAGGCGGCCTGGTGCTACCGGCTGCCGGCGCGCCAGACAGCGCACCTGCAGCGGCGGGCTCAGCAGACCAGCCCTGAGGTCCAGGCGATCGCCTGGAAGGCGCAGAAGCGGCTGTGCGGTCGCTACCGGCATCTGACAGCACGCGGCAAGCCGTCAGGCAAGGTGATCACGGCCGTGGCCCGCGAGATGTTGGGCTTCATCTGGGCGATTGCTCAGGAGACGATGCCGCGCAAGGCGGCGGAATCCGAGACAGGACACACAGACAACGCGAACCTGGCTTGAAGCAGGAGGGACCGGACTACCGGAGAATCCTCGACTCCTCTTGGAGGCGCCCCCTTCGGGGGGATGACCCTCGAATCAAGACAGAGGCAGCTCCACGATGAAGACAGGTCAGGCGGTAGCCAACCCGCGGATATCAGAGTGATCGACCGTCGTCCAGCCCGTCCCTCCTGCTGACAGCCACCGGAGAGCGCAGA
This sequence comes from Planctomycetota bacterium, assembly GCA_016872975.1. Classification (GTDB taxonomy): domain Bacteria; phylum Planctomycetota; class Phycisphaerae; order Sedimentisphaerales; family Anaerobacaceae; genus PLanc-01. The sequence goes on along the minus strand of VGYL01001205.1, from coordinate 254 downwards.
TCGCGAACGAACCCGTTACACGAACCGAGATGCTGTCACCCCTGGAGGAGTTGACAGGGGTCAATACATATCAGAGGAGCTACGGTCCGTCAATCTGGCGCTCGAGTACCACAGGCAGACCCTGGAGCAGCGTGTCAGGGAGCGCACCGCCGCGCTCGAGACGGAGGTCGAGGTTCGGAAACAAGCCGAGCGGCGGCTCTCGCTCCACGCGCTACTGCTCGGTCTGTTGAACAGCGCGCGGAGCTGGGAAGCGC
>VGYL01001204.1 GCA_016872975.1 Planctomycetota bacterium | reverse complement strand
GCTTTACCCTGCCGGAAGCCACGATGGCCCTGGTCCTTCTGGGCGTGGCGGCGGCCGGGGTGCTGCTGCCGTTTTCCCACGGCGCGGCGGTCCAGGCCGAGGGGCGGCGGATGACGCTGGCCGCCAAGCTCGCCAACGACCTGATGGAACGAGTCGTGGCCACGCCGTTTGCGGACGTGGTCGCCCTGGGAGACGGCCACACCGCCACGGAGCTTCCAGGACAGGTCACGGACGCGCTGGGCGCCAGGTGGGCCCAGAGAGACCTCATGTATGCGAATTTCAGCCGGGAGGTAACATACCAGCATGCGTACCTGCTGGTGTACAAACCCACACCCGATTTTGTGCTCGTGACCGTGCGGGTGCAGTACCAGGGACGCGACGTGGCGGTGCTGACTCGTTTGATAGGCCAGGGAGGCGCCGGCAGTGCGTAGGTTCGTGGGTGTGATGCGGATGCGCAGAGTCCGGAATATGAAGGCATTGACGGTAATCGAGCTGCTGATCGGCATGCTGATCACGAGCATCGTCCTGGCGGCCGTTGCGACGATTGCCTTCGCTTTGAGCGCGGCCAGCGGCGCCGGCGGCGAGACAGCCCTCGCCCAGACCCGGCTTCGGCAGGCGACGTTGCGCCTGGGCGAGCTGATCGGGACCTGCAAGTTTCTGTGCGCCGCCCCGGGCAACGATCTGGTCCTCTGGCGCGCGGATGACAACGACGACAACCGGATCAATCTGAACGAGCTGGTCTACCTGGAACGGGGGGCCACCGGCACGGAGCTGCGGCTGTGTCAGTTTTCGGCTCCGGACAACCCCGAGGTGACCCTGAACGATCTGACGCCGGAGGCGGCCAAATCCCAGTGGGTGGCCCAGTACGGCGCGACGTACACCACCCTGATCCCGGAATGCCGGGATGTGGCGTTCGCTTTCTACCCGGCGGGGCTGCCCTTGCCCCAGGTGCGCTGTCTGATAATCTCGTTTCGACTGCGCGAAGACGGGGGCGATCGCCCCTACGAAATCGTCGCGGCTTTGCGGAGCCGGGCCGCTCACCTGCTTACCGCGGCCGGGGATGCCCTTGTGGACCATGATGACGATTAGAAGGACGGCGATGGAGAGAGGATTGGAATATTCGAATACTGGTGTCCATCATCCATCATCCACCCTCGGTCGTCACAGGGGTGTGGCTCTGCTGATGGTCCTGGTGATCATCCTGGCGGTCACGGTCCTGGCCACCGGCTTTCTCGCCCGCGCGGATACGGAACTGGCCTGCGGCGGCAATACCCTGTTGCGGATGCAGATGGACCAACTGGCCCAATCGGGCCTGGAGCACGCCAGGGTGCTGGTACAGCATCCGCAGAATGGGTCGGCGGAGTTCTGGGCGCAGGGCACGACAAGCGCCACGCAACAGCAACTGGTGGCCGAGAGCCGGGACTTCTACGATCTGCAGGTCGTGCCGGACGGCAATCGCCCCGGCGACCGCTGCACGTACGACATCACCTGCGAAGCGTACCGGCTCGTGGGCGGTGAGAAGACCGGACGAAGCTGCCTGACGGCCAAGCTGCGGCTGGATCCTTCCCTCGGCCTTTGGTGCAACGGCGACCTCCAGTTCCGCCCGACGTGGAGACTGTATGGCGATGTCCGCAGCTCCGGCACGATTGTCACTCTGGCGCCGCAGGAGTCCCTGGCCGGAGATGCGTTCAGCAACGGCCTGGACGGGACCGTGATGGGGCAGCACCGCGGGACCGACGCTCTGGCCCTGGCCTGGCCGCCGGTGACCAGCGACTACCAGAATCTGTCGTACGGCGGCGGCACGGTCTCCGGGACGTTGTCCAACCACACCTACGAGACGCGGATCTGGCGCTGCACCGGCAACCTGGTTCTGGCCGGCAACGTGACGCTGCACGGCATGCTTCTGGTCCAGGGCAATCTCACGATTCGGGGCCATGCCAACCGGATTCTCGCCGCCCAGAACCTGCCGGCGCTGTACGTGCACGGCCATCTTCTCATCGAGAACGTCAATGACCTGCGGATCGACGGGCTGGTCGTGGCCAACCAGGACATTCGTATCAGCGCGGCGGCATCCAACGTGGTCGTGGAGGGGGCGCTGTTCGTGGGAGGGGCGCTGTTGGAAACCACGGTGGATACCTCCGGCCGCACCGGGCTGCTCCGCGGGAATCCGACCTGGACCACCAGCGTGCTGGGCGGGGCCCTGCAACTCGAC
>VGYL01001203.1 GCA_016872975.1 Planctomycetota bacterium | reverse complement strand
GAATCGGTCGCCCTGATCACGGACGGCCGCTTCAGCGGCGGCACGCGCGGCGCCTGCATCGGGCATATCAGCCCGGAGGCGGCGGTCGGCGGCCCCATCGGCCTGCTCCAGAACGGCGACCTCGTCGCGATCGACATCCCGAACAACAAGATCGACGTCAAGCTCACCAAGAAGGATCTGACGCAGCGCAAGAAGGCCTGGAAGCCACCCGAGCCGCGGATCAAGACCGGCTGCCTGGCCAAGTACGCCGCCCTGGCCACCAGTGCTGACACCGGCGCCGTGTTGAGGTGGTAGCATTGCATGAGTGAGCAGATTAGACAGATCATCCGCGAGTTCGTGCAGAAGGCACGGGAGCTCTATGGTGACAGGCTCAGGCAAGTCCTTCTCTACGGCTCGTGTGCGAGGGACGAGGCAACACCGGAATCGGATATCGACTTGGCTGTGGTACTCGCCGGTGAGGTCGCTCCCGGCAAGGAGATTGACCGGATGATCGATATCATCACGGACGTCAACCTCGAATATGGGGTGCTCCTATCGGTATATCCCGTATCTGAGGAGAACTACCGCAATAGAAACAGCCCCCTCCTCATCAACATACGGCGGGAGGGTATCCCCGCATGAAAGAGCCACTGGCACTCATTGCGAAAGCAAATCGCTACCTCAAGAGTGCCGAGCTATTGCTGCGCGACGGCGACTATGAATCTTCGGTGTCGAGGAGTTACTACGCCATGTTCCACTGTGCTCAGGCGCTGCTTCTGACCAAAGATTTGACCTTCTCTTCTCACAAAGGCGTCATTTCCGCCTTCGGAGAACAGTTCATCAAGACCGGCGTATTCCCAAGGGAATGGGGAAGGCAATTGAACAAAGGGTTTGAGAAGAGGCAGTTGGGCGACTATGAGGCCGAATCCGGCATGTCTGACGAGGATGCGAAAGACATGCTGGCGCGAGCCAGGGAGTTCTGTGCCGAGGTTGAGCGATGGATTGGAGAGTTGCAGCGTTGACTCGGGTAAAGGGTCAGGTCCAGTTGGTTTTGGAATGTTGTGGCTGACCACACGGCTTTGACGAAATGGTATGTAGCGGGGTTGCACTTTGGGTGTGCGGCGTGCGGGCGGTGCTGCGCCGGGCCGGGGGAGGGGTATATCTGGGTCGCCAAGCCGGAGATCGAGTTGATCGCCGGGCATTTGGGTCTGACGCCTCAAGAGGTGCGGCATCGGTTCCTGCGGCAGGTGGGCCCCCGTACCACGATCGTGGAGGACAGCACCACCAAGGACTGCATCTTCCTGCGGACGAGTGGGGACACCCGGCAGTGCGAGATCTATCCGGTCCGGCCGGCCCAGTGCCGCACGTGGCCGTTCTGGCCGGAGAATCTGGCCAATCCGGATGCGTGGAACCGGGCCGCCCTGCGATGCCCGGGCATCAATCGAGGACGACTCTACACATGCGAGGACATCCAGAGAATTCACGCGAACAGGCCCTGGTGGGAGGACCCGAAGGATTCCGCCGGCTCGTCGAAGAGGTAGCGGCGATCTACGAATGGATCGAAGCGCGGAAGCAGCAGGACCCCGCCCGGGCCGGCCGCTGCCAGGCGTGCGGCGCCTGTTGCGACTTCGCGGCCTACGAGCACCGGCTCTTCGTCACGCCGCCGGAGCTGGTCTTTCTGGCGGCGCGGCTCGGCGCGCGGGAACTCAGACAGATGACCGACGGCCGATGCCCCTACCAGCAGGGCGCCGCCTGCACGGTGCATGAGCAGCGCTTCGCCGGGTGCCGGATCTTCGGCTGCGGCGGCAACCCCGAATCTCAGAGCGAGTGGAGCGAGGAGGCCCTGCGACGGCTGAAGGCCCTGTGCGAGGAGTTCGGGGTCCCCTACCGCTACCAGGATCTCGCGGCGGCGCTGGCGGAGTTCAGAACCGATACTTGTCGATCGGCTGCGGAACCTTGTCCTGGGGATGGCGCAGGTTGATGTACTTGGCCCCCGCGCTGAGCGAGCCGAAATCCCGATAGTAGGCGTAGAGTTTCGCGAGCTTCTGCTCGTCGGTGGCTTCGGCGTACTTGGTCCACTCCCCGAGCGCAGCGCCCCAGATGATCTGCGTGTCGTCCTTGGAGCGGAGCACGAGGTGCGGCTCGCGCGGGTTGCGGCGGCCGTTGAAGTTGCGGACGTCGATGCTGGCGACCTGCTCCAGGAGCCGGTGCGGCGGCGCCACCTGGGCGTCCA
>VGYL01001202.1 GCA_016872975.1 Planctomycetota bacterium | reverse complement strand
CGGCTGGGGTGAGCGCCAGGATGGGTATGACACCATCGAGTGGATCGCCCGGCAGAAATGGTCCAACGGCAAGATCGGCGGCTGGGGCCTCAGCGCCCCCGGCATCGCGCTGAACATGACGGCCCCGAGCCGGCCGCCCCACCTGGTCTGCTGCTACGTCGGGGTGGCCTTCTCGAACATGTATTCCCAGGCCGCCTACCAGGGCGGGGCCTTCCGCAAGGCACTGATCGAGAACTGGCTGGCCCAGAACAAGTTCGACCCCAAGAACCTCGAGCTGATCCGGGCCCACCCGCACTATGACGACTTCTGGAAGGCCATCAACCCGGAGAGCGTCGCCTCGCACGTGAACGTGCCGACCCTGTTCCTGGGCGGCTGGTACGACATCTTCGCGGCCGGCTCGATCAACAGCTTCCTGACGATCAACCGCCAGGGCGACGTGGGCGCCCGCGGCCAGTGCCGGCTGGTGATGGAGCCCTACGGCCACGGCCGCAATGAAGACCTCGTCTTTCCCAACGCCAGCCCCCCCAAGGCCGCGGACATGTGGACCTGGTTCGATCTGTGGTTGAAGAACGACGGCAAAGGAATCGACCGCATTCCCGCCGTGCAGTACTTCGTGATGGGCGACCCGGCCGACCCGAACACGCCCGGCAACCGGTGGCGAACCGCCGAGGACTGGCCGGTCCCCGCCATGATGGTGAAGGTCCACTTCCACACGGATAAGAAGCTGCGGCTCGAGCCCCCGCAGGAGCTGTTCGGCTCCCTGGCCTACAAGTACGACCCGAAGAACCCCGTCCCGACGATCGGCGGCGCGAACCTGACGATCAGCAAGGGGCCCAAGGACCAGCGGCCCGTCGAGAACCGCCCGGATGTCCTGAGGTTCACCTCACCGGTGCTGGACCGATACGTCGAGATCACCGGTCCGGTCAAGGTCCGGCTCTGGGCGTCGTCCACGGCCCCGGACACCGACTTCACCGCCAAGCTCTGCGATATCTATCCCGACGGCCGCAGCATCGTCGTCTGCGACGGCATTATCCGCGCCAGCCACCGCAACTCCCTGGAGAAAAGCGAGCCGATGGAACCCGGCAAGATCTACGAGTTCGAGATCGACCTGTGGTCCACCAGCCTGGTCGTCAGCCCGGGCCACCGCGTCAGCGTCGCGATCTCCTCCAGCAATGCGCCCCGGTTCGAGCCCAACCCGAACACCGGCAGGCCCTCCGGCACCGACGGCAAGACCGAGCTGGCCACGAACACCATCTACATGAACGCCAACCACCCGTCGCACATTCTGCTGCCGATCGCGGCCCACTGATCCGCGGAGAAGCCAAGGCCGCGTGGCGCGGACACCGCGCACGCGGAGAGATCAATTCCAAGCACCAAATTCCAAATCTCAAACAAGTTCAAAATCCAAAATTCCAAGGCTCAAAACGCAGACGCCCCGCGGGCGAACCGCCGGTCTTGCGCGGGCTCCGGCTCAGTGCGAGAGGTTTTGAATTTTCTTCCGTTTTGGTCATTGGACTTTGTTTGAGATTTGGAACTTGGTGCTTGGAATTTGTTTTGGATTTGGTGCTTGGAATTTGGGATTTTCCTTCCAATTGGGTGCTTCCGCCCCTGGCGGCCCCGGACCCGCGCAGAAGTAAGGCGAGGCTCTCGTTTTCCGCTAATGAATCTGCTACAGCCCACAGACTCGTTATGACGAGAGCCTCGCCTACCGCCCGGAAATCACCGGGACAATGGAGGAAGGATGATCGACAACTTCATACTGAAAGCCAACTCCTCTTCAATAATCAGTCATCCATCATCCATAATCAATCATCTTACACGTAGCCCTGGTGCACCATCGCGTCGGCGACTTTGACGAAGCCGGCAACGTTCGCGCCGCGGACGTAGTTGACGAACCCGTTCTCCTGGCCGTACTTGACGCAATTCTCGTGGATCGAGTGCATGATCCCGCGCAGTTGGGCGTCGACGTCCTCGCGCGAGCGCCGCATACAGCCGGAGTTCTGGTTCATCTCCAGGCCCGAGACCGCGACGCCGCCGGCATTGGCGGCCTTGCCGGGCCCGTACAGGATCTTGGCGTTCAGGAACACGTCCACCGCCTCCGGCCGCGACGGCATGTTCGCGCCCTCGGAGACGCAGTAGCAGCCGTTCTTGACCAACTGCCGGGCGTCGTCCTCGTCGATCTCATTCTGCGTCGCGCTGGGGAAGGCCAGGTC
>VGYL01001201.1 GCA_016872975.1 Planctomycetota bacterium | reverse complement strand
TCCCTGCCGGCACCCGAGATCGAACGCTACGTCGTGCGCGAACTCGCCGCGATCGGGCGGGACGAGACGGTGATCGCCGAGACGGCCCGGCAGGCGCGAGAGCTGGCCGATGTGGAGGTCGTGAGGCTCAAAGCCGAACGCGCCACGCTCGAAACGGCCCTGCGCGCCCTCGAAGGGCAGATGCGGGAAGCTGTGGACGCGCCCCCGACCGGTGCGAACTCGGTCCGCCTGGCCGACCTGCAGGCCGAGACTGCCGAGACGCAGGCCCGTATGGCCCGGCTCGGCAAGGAGTTGAGCGAGGCCCGCGCCGGGCACCTCGCCGAGGCCGACGTCCGCCGGGCATTGACCGACTTCGACGCCCTGTGGAACACGATGACCCCAAGCGAACGAGCCCGAACCCTCACCGCCCTCGTCGAACGCGTCGCCTACGACGGCCAGGCCGAAACAGTCGGCATCACCTTCCGGCCGGTCGGCATCCGTGCCCTCGCCGGGGAAGCCACGCCGTGAACGGCCCCACCGTCACCCGCCCGGCCCACTTCCACAGGCTCGCCAAGGGACGTAAGCGGTTGAAGGATAGGGCGGTGGAGCCCGTAATCGTCGGGGGCACACGCATCCCCCGCGAAACCCAGCTCCTCGCACTCGCCATCACCTTCGAAGACATGATCCGGACCGGGGAAGCACGGTCCTACGCGGAGATCGCCCGAAGGACAGGCGTCTCAAGGGCGAGGATCACGCAGATCATGAGAAGGATGGAAACGGAGGACTTCGGGCCGATCCTCCTGGCCGGTCACTGCGCTCGGCTGACCCCTCTAGGTAGTAGCATTGACTTGAATCCCCCACCACGATAGGCTCTTGGCAGCATTCTCGGGCTCCGTATTTCTGCACCGCCGGAGACGCGCGGCACAGACCATGCACGGTCGGTGCTCACTGCCAAGCGATCTCCCGCGGCAAGCGCGCCGCGGGAGCGAAGGAAGGACCGCAACAGAAACAAAGGCATTACACTAGGTTCTCGGGGGACCAGGGGGCGGGCTCCAAATGCTGCAGGCCAGCCACGTGGAGAGAATTCTCGCGACTCTGTCCGTGCCTCTCCGACCTCCGGACCTCATAGCCGCAGTTCTTGAGAAGGTCAAGTGTTGTCCGATATGTACTGAGTTGTTTCCCACCCCCCCGCAGCTCCTGGCGCATCTTTCAGACCGCCATTCGGAGGCACTCTCGAGTACCGGCTCCAAGGAGATAGTTGGTCACCAAGTACAGGAAGACGACCGTCGCATCTTCATCTGTCCCCATTGTCACTTTGCGGTCGGCGAACCAGGTCACGTCTATGCCACCACTATTATCATCCGACATCTTGAGGCGTGCCCTTTGAACCTAAGCAATAGAACTGGACCGGCTCGGATCTCGTTTCTCGTATCCACAGATCCTTCGCTAGTCGACGCTTACTCCCGCGGCCGTGAAGATATCTTGCTCTTCTCGTGCTTCAAGTGCAGTTACTCGTTCGGGTCTGCGGATACCCTCGGTCAGCACCTGGTCCTTGATCATTCCGCTGCCACTGCCGAAGACCTCACACAAGATCAGCGTCTTCCTATTGAGATCGCCATCCATTCGTTCCTAGACAGGAGATCGAAACCTGTTCAACTGCTTCCGGCAGTGCGCCCTCCCTCTTCCCTGTTTCAGATGCCTACGCCATCTAGCATCGGCCGCGCCTCTGGACCGAAGTCCACGTTCCCTCACGAGCAGTTGGAGTTCACCGCGCGTCACACCAGCCGCCAGGCTCATCCGCATACGTCTCGAGTCTTCAGCATGACAGTGCGTTCAGAGCACATAAGGGAGGGCTTTGTCGACCTGCCCATGCGCTTAGCGGCCTGCCTTGACCCCACGAACCAGGTCTACGTACATCTGACGGGCGGTGCAGAAGGAAAGCCTATTCTATTCAACATCCCCCACCGGCGTCTCACGAGCCTCAGTGAGTGGCTCCGGCGAAACACGATCGAACCTGGCGACAGGATCAAGTTCCTTCTTATCTCCATCCGGCCGCCGACAATCCGAATCTGGACTGAGTGGGAGAAGCACCTGAACTACGTTCTCCGGTGTCCCCCGGAGGATTTCAGGTGGGTGCATCTTCCCATCCGTGATTGCATTCTGAGGGTCATGGCGTCCCACGCGGGTCCCCTTCACTACCGGCACTTGTACTCCCAGATTTCCAGACATCGCGAA
>VGYL01001200.1 GCA_016872975.1 Planctomycetota bacterium | reverse complement strand
AGGACGTATTCGAAAGTCACCCGCTGGCCGGTCTTGGTTTGGTACGTGCGCACCGCTTCCAGCAATTCGGCCATCGGGTAGCGGTCGGCGATCGGCATGAGCTTGCTGCGCAGGGCGTCCGTCGGGGCGCTGAGCGAGATCGCCAGCCGGGGGTGGATATCCTCATCCGCAAGCTTCTTGATCCCCGGGACGATGCCGGAGGTGCTGACGGTGATATGCCGGATGCCGATGTTCTTGCCGGCCGAGTGATTGACGATCCGGATCGACTGGAGCACGGCATCATAGTTCAGCAGAGGCTCGCCCATGCCCATGTAAACGAGATTCGTCACACGTGGAGCGGCTGCGCGGCTCGTATCGTGAGACGTCTGACGGTCACCGTAACGAGCTTCGCAACCGACGGACGCTTGCCGATCTTGCGGGGGCACACTACAAACCGTGTTGACCTGGTCGACGATCTCGCCCGCGGTCAGATTCCGGCGGAACGGGATGCGCCCCGTCGCGCAGAACGCACAGCCCATCGGGCACCCCACCTGGGTCGAGAGGCACAGGGTTTTGCGGTCCTCCTCCGGCAGGAGCACCGACTCGATCCGCTCGCCATCGGCCAGCTCGAACAGGTACTTGGCCGAGCCATCCGCGTCGGTGAGGGCATCGACGATCTTGAGTTGCGAGATGAAGTAACCCTGCTCGGCAAGCCGGGCGCGAAAGGCCTTGCTCAGCGTGCTGAGCGCGGCGATTTCCCGGCCGTTCTGCACGTGGATGAACTTGAACAGGTAGCCGGCCAGGTACTTCTTCTGCCCCAGCCCGACCACCACCTTCTCCAGGTCTTCCGGCGTCTTTCCCTGCAAATCCTTGTCCATGCCCTCATCTTAGCAGATTCCGCCCTTCCCGTCGAATCGCCCTGCCGCCAAGCCAGCAAGAACCTGCATCCAAGAACCGCCTGCCGATGCGCTGGGTAAAGTCGGAAAGGGTGCATGAGAGAACGAGGGCGAAGAACATGCCTACGAGGCGTAGGCATGGCACCCCAAATACGGCGGGTCTTCTTACCCCTGCCCGCCGCGCAGTGGCTTCGCGACTCGCAATGACATCATCGGGTTCACTCTATACGAGGCTGTAAGGAGGACGGCTATGAACAGCAGCTCCGGACAAACGACCTCGCTCTGGATGGCGACGGCCCAGAGGCCGGCGTTATCGCCCCTGGCCGAGGACAGGCAGGCGGACGTGTGCGTCATCGGCGCCGGGATCGCCGGCCTGACGACCGTGTATCTGCTGGGTCGGGAAGGAAGATCCGTGGTGGTGCTGGAAGACGGGGCCCTCGGCTCCGGCATGACCGAACGCACGACGGCGCACCTCTCGAACGCCGTGGATGATCGCTACGTAGAGATCGAGCGGATGCACGGTGCACAGGGGGCCCGGATCGCCGCCCAGAGCCATACGGAGGCAATCCAGCGTATCGAGGCCATCGTCGCCGAGGAAGGCATCGACTGCGACTTCGAACGGCTGGACGGCTATCTCTTCGTCCCGCCCGGTCAACCGAGCGCGGTGCTCGAACGGGAATTGGAGGCGGCGCACCGCGCCGGGCTCGCGGAGGTGGACTGGGCCCAGCGGGCCCCGATGGAGCCTTTCAACACCGGCCCATGCCTGCGGTTTCCACGGCAGGGACAGTTCCACCCTTTGCAGTATCTCGCCGGCCTGGCCCGCGCCATCGAACGGGACGGCGGGCGTCTCTTCGCCGGGACACACGCGGACAAGATGGAAGTCGGCACACAGGTGCGGGTCGAGACCGGCACGGGATACGCGGTGACCGCGGACGCGGTCGTCATCGCGACCAACAGCCCGATCAACGACATCGTCACCATGCATACGAAGCAGGCCCCGTATGCGACGTACGTCATCGGGGCCGGGGCCCCCCGCGGCTCCATCACGAGGGCACTCTTCTGGGACACGCTCGATCCGTACCACTACCTGCGGCTCCAGAGGGTCACCTCGCCCGCGGGTGAGGACTACGACGTGCTGCTCGTGGGAGGTGAAGATCATAAGACCGGAGAGGCCGACGACGCCGATGAGCGTCACGCGCGGTTGGAGGCGTGGGCACGCGAGCGATTTCCAACGATGCGGGAAGTCCTGTACCGCTGGTCCGGACAGGTCATGGAGCCCGCGGACGGCGTCGCGTTCATCGGCCGCAACCCCACCGGTCCGCAGAACGTCCATATCGTGA
>VGYL01001199.1 GCA_016872975.1 Planctomycetota bacterium | reverse complement strand
GGGTACCCGAGATGACACTGGCTCTCAAAGCGGCAGATCTGTACTACAAATATGTGCTTTCCGAGCTCTCTCATTTTCGCGACTACTCCAACGAACCTGCGGACTTGATTGCTTACTTTGAAGACAGTCAGAGACAAACAGAAAGGATCCTGTCGCTTGCGTATTCTTCAACTTCGGGCATGAAAGAAGAACTGATCTAAACATTAGACCCGACAGGAACTGGTGGCGCGATCTGCAGGTGGGAGAAACTTGAGCGCTCTGCCATTTTTCCACTCAGGCGTACTTCATGCGGCCGGTAGGGGACATTCCGATGGGCGAGTCCGAGATGGCGTCAATTGAGTTGACAACCATAATCAACGACACCGATGCAGAGACGTTCTTTGCAAAAGGCGGCCCACTCTCATGGTTCTCACCCAAGAAGACATATGCCCTGGCCTTCCGTCGAGGCAATCTCACGGATAAGCAGGTGCCCCTCATCCGTTCAGTCTATCAACAGTATTCTCTGTTAAGGGAAGTCAGCAAGAGATTCGCCGCCACGGGCGAGTCGAGCACGATTGCGACAGTTCTCTACCACCTCCTGAAGGATAAGCCAAAGGTCGAATCGAGAGAAGACCGCGGTCGAAGTCAAAGGCTATCGCGCGTCATTCGCGCCTTCCATGACGGGAGCGTTGTTCACATTGGGCACTTCAACCAAGCGGAGTTCGTCGTGGGAGAGCTCCCGGTTGCCCACAAGGTTGCACTCTGGGAGCAAATACATTCTTCCAGGAGGGTCTACCTCAGCATATTTCATCAGATCCACATTGAACGAGAGACATAACTACAGGATGCACCCGCCGGCCTTCGGCCGCGGGTGATCCTGGTCGTTGGGTGGACCAAGGGATCTCGCGATGAACATCCGACTTGTTTGCCGGGGAATGCATAGTTCCTCAACCCGTGATGCCACAGGTCGGCACTCGAGAAATCGGTCTGCGAGCGTGCTCGTCATGGTCGGGATTGCGATCTCGCTGATCTGCGGTTGCGGCACGTACGGCCGCATAATCTGGTATGGGTTCTCGGGAGTCGAGGACTTCCGGATCTTCCCCGGGCGCACGCTCGAGGCAAGCCCGCATCATTTCAGCTTTCGCGACGAGACGCGGAAAGGCCGGGTTGCACACGAGTTGAATCTCCCTGGACACGGCCAGATGAGTCTCGAAGCGATTCTGCGCGACAATGAGACTCTGGCCTTTCTGGTGATCCAGGACGATGCTCTCGTTTACGAGCGCTACTTCGACGGTTTCGCTTCGGACAGTATCTCGTTGGGCTTCTCGATGACCAAGTCCGTTCTCTCCCTCCTGATCGGATGCGCGATTGATGACGGACTGATCGGCTCCGTGGAGGATTCGGTGACCAAGTACCTGCCGGAGCTTCGGGAAGGAGGCTTCGGGAAGGTGAGCCTCCTTCACCTCCTGATGTCGACGTCGGGTCTCGACTACGCCGAGAGCGGCAATCCATTCGGGATTCACGTCTATCTCTACTACTGCGAGACTTGTCTGGAGCGAAAGGCCCTGCGATTCAAGTTGGCGGAGCCGCCGGGGACACGTTTCCTGTACAAGAGCGGGGATAACATTCTGTTGGCGACCATCCTTCGACGCGCGCTGCATGGTGAGACAATCACGGCGTATCTTCAGCGACGGGTTTGGACACCTCTCGGTATGGAGAACGAAGGCATCTGGAGCACCGATGGCGATCAGGAGAAGACCTGGTGCTGCCTCGCTGCGACGGCGCGGGACTTCGCCAAGTTCGGCATGCTCTACCTGCACGGGGGAAAATGGCAAGACGAGAGGATCGTGAGCCAAGACTGGATCAGGAGGGCGTCGACGGCGGATGAGACCGATGGGGCCTCCTGGCAGTACCAATTCCAGTGGTGGCATCCTTTTCGTGAACGCTCCCACTACATGATGGCGGGCCACCTTGGCCAGTACGTCTACGTCAATCCTGATACGCATGTTGTTCTTGTGCGTCTTGGCAGGAGCCGCGGAGGGCTTTCCTCTGAGCAATGGTGGAGTCTTCTCTCGGCCGTGAGCGGCGCCGTCCTGCCACAGCCCCAGTCTGATCTGGGTAAAATGATCCAGCAACGGCCGCTGGATTAGCAGCGTCAAGCTCAGGCAGGCCACCCAACAAGCCGATGAAGCTGCCGGTCGCCTTCGGCGCCCGCAGTTTATCGGCAACGTTGAACTAA
>VGYL01001198.1 GCA_016872975.1 Planctomycetota bacterium | reverse complement strand
TTCTGTGCGCGGGCCCCGGTGGCCAGGTCGCCGGGGCGGGCGTCTGGCTTCCCGGGTTCACCAGCATTGTCCTTCGCGGGGGCTCCAACTCGATCCTGGGATTCTACGCTGCTGGCGGGCTAGGATTTGCGGTCGGCCCGGGCTACACACTGGTCCTGGGGATAACGTACACGGAGCGGTCAGGCTACGAGCCTCTCATCACGCTCTCACGGGTGGCCCCGGTCGGATCGGGCTGGACACTCGCGGCCACGGCGAGCCGGGGCGACTTCGGGGGAGACTACCGTGTGGACCGCCTGCCCGAGATCACGTTCACGCGATCCGGCCCGCTGGCCGGCGCAATCCTGCACTACGGTCTCGAGGCCGGCGCCGGGTACTTCGTGGTGCAGCCCAACAACCTGGGCGGCGCGCGCGGCACCGTGTCGGTGAGCCTCAGCACTTCGCCGTTCCGCCCTACCGGAACGGCGACCCTCAGCGCGAGCACAGGCTACAGGCAGTACGCCTACGGAAGCGGCGAGGCCCACGGCGCCTGGTGGGGATCGGCGTCGCTCTCCCTGACCCCCACCCCTTCGCTGGCGACCACGTTCACCTACCTGCGGCAGACCCCCAGTGGATCGAGCCCGCTGCTATTCGACGCGATGGGCGAGGAGAACTACGTCGCGGGCTCGGCGAACCTGCGATTGTCGGAGAATCTCTCCCTGCAGCACAGCCAGACGTACAGCTTCATCACCAACGCGATCAGCGGCCGCGTCTACGGGATCAGCCTCACCGTGGCAGGCGGGCACACGTTCACCGTCAGTTGGGACGACATCGCGCAGAAGCTGTCGGCGTCCTACGGCTACAGGCGCTGATGGCGGGCCGCGCTGTGGGCCGCGCCTGCGGTGCCTACCTGCCGCTCGTTGCGAGCACCTCGATCGCGTCGTTGTGCAGCACGAGCCGCTGAATCTGCAGGTTGAAGGGCCACTTTGATAGGTCAAGGACCGGGTTGATCTTGGCCAGCTCGCCCTCGATCAGTCCCTGCGGCATGCTGGCGCCATGCACCAGTGCGTACGTGACGGCCACCACTATGCGCTGCTTCCCCTCGACGACCAGGGCTGCCCGGGCCTCGGCCGGGTAGAGCTTGTCCCCCCTCCTGATCGTCGCCGCGATCTCTATCTGACCCCCCGCGAACCTCACCGTCGGCCTCAGGATAGTGGGCGATACCCTTGCTAGACCTTCCTCCACGGCCTTGGCCGTGCTCTTCGCAACCACGGTCGCCCTCGCCAGCCTGACAGTCTTCACCTGCTGGACCGCCAGCGCGGACATCTCCATCTGAAGGCCCGTGAAGTGGGCCAGCACCTCGCCGCGGAAGCCGCGGTGCACTGCCGGCTTCCCGGTGATGAGGAGCGTCTCTATAGACAGGACATCACCTGCAATCGCTGATCCCAAAGGCTGGATCTCGAAGACCGACGCCGCATCGAAGTACTGCAGCAACGCGGCCCGCACGAGGTGTCCAACGGCTTCGTCCGAGAAGACCTGCCGGGCTTGTGGGGCAGCCGGGGTTGCTGACGAGAGCACGGTTAGAGCAACAACGGCGGTGCAGGCGAGGGGCAAGAGGCCGATCCTCGCCCTGGAGATTACCCGGGCCCTGTTATGGGATCCTGCACGTCGCCCTACCATGGGCTTCACCCCGTCGCTCATGGTTCATCGGTCGCCGCCTATGGAGTGTGCTGTCTTTGCTTCATCATCCTGCTGCCGAATCCTGCCGGTGCAGCCGACGCAGTGATGGGATTGCACGCGGGCGAGGTCAGGAGCCAAGCCACTTCACGTTGGGGAGGTGGGGATGCACGGCCTGGTAGAGCGCCTCGTCCGCGGTCACCAGGTCGGCGGCTGCCTCAAGGCTCAGGGCCAGGAAGAGGGCATCTTGATGGCGGGCGCACCGATGTCAGGGTCGAGGCGATCAGAGACGATGCGCCTCCAAACGGCGTTTGCGAACTCAGGGTATATCAGATCCGGCGCCAGGGGGCGGGTGATGCCCTCCCGGCATGCATCGAAGAGCCTGCGGGCCTGGGACGAATGGGGTTCGTCGAAGAACCACTTCACCGCCACGCTCGTGTCCACGACCACCGGGGTGGCGGTGGTCACCGCTGGCGGTCCTCGCTAATCCCCGGCGTGCTGTCCGGGAACGGTCCGTACCTGCTCCTGATGGCCTCTCTGACCCGGTCCACCTGCTGCCAGATGTCGG
>VGYL01001197.1 GCA_016872975.1 Planctomycetota bacterium | reverse complement strand
TCAGACCCGGGTAACAGTCTGGGTGGGTGGCAGCGGCAAGGCCGAAGGCTTTGCGCAGGTCTTGCCGATGGCGGACAAGCAAGACCATCGGCAAGCTCCGAAGACTGCGCTTGCCGCTGCCACCCGCTCTCTGTTACCCGAAAAGACTGTTTCTTGAACCAGGCCCGGCCGTGCGTTCGTAGTGACGCCGCAAGGCGTTCTCGGATATGCTCTTGCGAGCACACTACAAACCAAGATCTTCGGCCTTGAGAAGGAAGGGAGGACTGTTTCACCCGCGTAAACGCGAGACTCCGAACGGCGCCCACCCCAAGAAAGCAGGAGCCGGCGCGAGGCGCCAGCTCCGGTCTGAATCCACTTCCATATCCGCGCGCGCGAATCGGCTACATGTCGAAGCCCCGCTCCGGGACAAAGACCGCGCCGAGGCCGACGAGCCAGGAATCGCCGGTGATCTGGCCTTCCAGCCACAGATTCCATTCCGCGTTCATCTTCCAACGGGCGCCGAAGTGCGCGCCGACGTTGAACGAATCGTCGAAGCTGCTGGACCACGTCAGAGGAGTGGTGTCGACCAGGCCGGTGACCACGACGTTCCCGTCAAAGTCCATGTTTCCCTGCAGGAACCGCAGGTAGGGTCCGGCCCAGAACCGCCAGGGGCCCGCGTCGTACGCGGCGGCGACGGAGGCCTGGACCTGCCAGTAACTGAGATCCACGTTGCCCACCCAGGTCGTGTCGGGCAGATACGGGTCCGGCCCGGTGAACCGGCTGTCGCCCGGGCGGAACCACGACAGTTGGGCCAGGCCGCCGACGCTCCAGGGACCTTCCCGCAGGAACGTGGCCCGGGTCCCGACCCCCAGGGCCAGCCCATAGCCGCCCCGGAAGCTGTCGCGGACTTCGCCGCCTTCCACGGGGGGCGCCAGGACGACGATGTCGTCCGCGGCGTTCGCCACCCCGGCCAACACATAGACGTCCCAGTTCTCGCGCAGGCCGTAGGCGAGGGTGGCCAGAAACATGTTGCTCTGGAGGTTCTCGATTTCAAAATCCTGGGGTGCCGCGAGGCCCTGGATCGTCCCGGAGGCCGTCAGATCCATCTGCTCGCGCCCGTACGTGCCGCCGATCGCCCAACCGCCCGGGCCGACGAACGCCTGGGGAACGCCCATGGGGGCGCCGCCCGACGCGACGGACGCGCCGACGCTCACCGCCAGGAAGGCCGCTATCGCCAACCGTGTGATCCTCATTTCTATTCCTTTCCGATAGAATCGTGTTTTCGATGTCCACCCCGCCCGTGCCTGCCGCCGGGACGAAGGCCCCGCGCTCTTGTGCCCCCCGCTCCGCGTGGGCCGGCTCGCGCGGCGGCAAGACCGGAACCCGCCACAGGCTCTTCTTCGGCAGCCCGGGGCCGGAGGATAAAAAAAAGCCGCGAGTCTCCTGTGACTCGCAGCTTCCGGTTCGCAACGGATCTCGGGCCCGCCGGGCCCGGCGGCTTCGTTCTGGGACCTTACGGCCTACCGAAACCGGTGAATCAGACCGATCATCACCAGATGCCCGTCATCCCAGCCGGGCGAATTCGGCTCGTTCACATCGCTGACGTCGTCGCTCCACAGATGGTACTGGTACTCGATGAACAAGTCGTTGGTCCGGTTCAGCTCGAACCGCACCCCCGCCAGCGGCCCCCACAGGATGCCGTCCAGCTCCGCGTCGAACACCGTGCCGGGCGCATCCCGCTCGTAGCGGCCCCAGAAGAACTGGGCGCCCAGATATGGGACCCACGGGTTGGCGGGCATGAAATGGTATCGGCCTCGGATTCCGAAGGCGTAGAACGTGTCTTCCTGCTCGTTCAAGGGCGGCGCCACTGGAATTCCGGTGGTCCAGATGCCGAGTCCGGCAAGCTGGACCTGGATGTGATCGGTCAGAAAATATCCGATCCCCGCCGACAGGAACAGGCCGTCGAAGTCCTGTCCGCCGGCGCCGGCGTTTTGCCGGAACCAGGTGCCCGACAGATCGAGGTCGGCCTGCCCCCTCCGGACGGCCGCCCCGGCCCCGGACGCCCATACCAGCCCCATGACTGCTGCCACAATCACCCCACGTCTCATGATGTCATGATGCTCCCCTTTCAAGAAGCCTACGCCACACTACCTGCATCGAGGTACCCGAAAAAGTCACGGTCGTTCGCCCCCACCATCCCTTACAGGGCAAAGACCTGAAGGTCTTCGGCCAGACGCACCGAAAGGGAA
>VGYL01001196.1 GCA_016872975.1 Planctomycetota bacterium | reverse complement strand
ATTCAGTCGGAAGCGGATCTTACGACCCACCATGAACGGAGCCTGCTCACCGCCTTTTCCCGGACGAACGAGCAGTGCATCGGTCTGGCGGAATTGTGCGTGGAGGTCTCGAACGTCTTCCTTCTAATTGGGGCATGTCTGCTGTTCATGGGGGGGAGGACGGTTTGGCTCGCATCCGGCATCAGAAAAGAGGATGCAGAACCAGCCGGTGGTGGGCAGCTTCGACCCGCTGCGCGGCCGTCGAAACCCCCTGAACGTTGAGACTGTCGAAAAAAGTTACCGAAGGACGAGCGATTGAGGAAGAGTATGCCATGCGTTTCCGCGGAGCGTGCGGAAGGATGACATGCATCTTTCCCCCGGGAAGCTGCCGGGGAGGTTTGCGATGCCGGAAAAGTCAATGGCCGCGTGCGGCCGCCCGTTGGCGGAAGTGTGCGACGGCAGAAAGTGAATGAAACACTTCGCCAACAGCCTGCGGGCGATGGGTTCCTGGCTGAGTCGGCTGCAGCCGGGAATATGGTTCTTGGGACTCTTCATCCTCTTGGCAACTATCCATGCGGCCATGATTCCTCTGCCCAGGGTGGACAACCACCTGCTTGGAAGCGACGGCGGATACTACTACTCGTACATGCGGTCGTTCTGGATGGACCGTGACGTTGACATTCGGAACGATGTGGCGCTCTACAACTCCAGGATGGGGCCGGACAATCCCAATCGCATTCGCGTTCTGTACGATCGATCAGTGGGGCCGGCTTTGCTGTGGACTCCGTTCTTCCTGGCCGCCAGAGGACTGACGCTCGTGCTTTCGGGGCTCGGTGTTCCCATAGCCACGGACGGGTTCTCGTATCTCGAAGAGGGAATGGTGTGTCTGGGGAGCATCCTGTACGCCGTTCTGGGCCTGTACGTTCTCTTTGTGACGCTGGGCAGGTACGTAGCCAGAACCGTATCGGCATCAAGCGTCCTTCTCATGTTCCTTTCGACCTTTGCTTTCTACTACACGCTATTCGAACCCTCCATGGGGCACGCCCTCGAACTCTTCACCGTTTCGCTCTTCGTCTGGTCCATCCTCGGGCATGAGCCACGGACGAACTCCGCCTGGTTCCTTGCGGGCGGCGCGGCGGGGCTCATGAGTCTGGTGCGCTGGCAGAATTGCGTGTTCATGCTACTGATCCCCTACGGGTTGATGCGCGACAACAGGCAATTCTCACGCATGGCCACCCGTGGCGCCATGGCAGCCGCCGCTTTCCTGGCGATGGGCGCGCTTCAAAGCTCCTTCTGGTTTGCGGTTTTCGGCAAGCCCCTCACGATCCCCCAGGGAGGGGGGTTCATGACGCCTTTGAACACACACTTTCTGCAGGTGCTCTTTTCGACGCGTCATGGGCTCATTTCGTGGCACCCGGTCTTTGCCCTGGCCGCGTTGGGCATGTTCTTCATAAGGCCGAAATGGATGGGCGCGGTTCTGGCTCTGGCGGTCTTGATGCAGTTGTATGTCTGCAGCAGTGTGACCGAATGGTGGTGCGCGGATTCCTTCGGAATGCGCCGCATGACAGGGACGATTCCTATCCTGACGTTCGGCGTGGCGTTCCTGCTCAATGTAATGACCGCGCAGGGCAGGAACAGGCGGCTGCTTGCCGCCTGCGTCGGTGGGGTTCTTGTCGCGTGGAACGTTTTGTTCATGGCTCAGTATCGGCTCGGGATGATCCCGGCCGGCGAGGAACTGACCCTCTCGCAGATGACAACGGGCAAACTTCAGGTATTCGCGAAAGGGTATGAGTATCTGAGAAAGATCAAGGACCCCGGCCCCGTCGAGCCAGAGCATTGACGGAATCGACCGACAACGGAAACATGGGCTTGTTTTTGGATACGATTTGAAAGCTCTTGCCGGAGTGCTGTATCGTGCCGGTTCCGGGCGCGTTACGCGGTTCCGGGGAAGTGAGGGATTCCTTGTATGAGTGACGCCGCCTTGTCACGGCGGGCAAGCCCGCGGTTCATGCTGGTTTCCGCGGCAGTCATGATCTTCTTCCACGCCGTGGTGTGGGGGATAGCCGCGCACAAGGCCGCGCGTCCGTGGAGCGGGCTGCTCAACAACTGGGATTCGTCGTGGTACACCTCGATCATCACCGAGGGATACGGCCTAAACTCGTGGGCGTTCTACCCGCTGTATCCGGGTTGCGTCGCAGCGCTGCGCGCGCTTCCGGGGCTGTCCGGCATACCCGTGCCGGTTCTCGGGACAGC
>VGYL01001195.1 GCA_016872975.1 Planctomycetota bacterium | reverse complement strand
GAGAATTGGGTGGATTCGGACGGGCGCGAAAACCACGGCCATGGCAGTTCCCCCAGGGCGGTCTTCCGCATCGTGTCACCCACCAACCACGCGGGCCGCATCGTGGGGGTCTTGTACAAGGATCAGGGTGGCGGTCTGCTGCCCCCTCCGGATGTGGGGGCCAAAGGCAAGACGTTCTCCCTGGAACTCCCCGAGGACTTCTTCACGGGCAATTTCGTGACCATTGACAACATCCACGTGAGGAATCTGAAGATGGAGCCCGAACCGGATGCCCGTGGGCATCGTCGCTAGCGCGCCGAACCCGCAGCCTTGACGGTCGCTGGAGGGAACTGCCGGATGGGATCGCATCTGTGATTCTTCGTTTCGTGTTTCGCCCCGCCCGTTCGCACGACGTTCTTCAAGCGGGATTCTCCGCCCCCGCCCCTCGTCCTCATTCGTTTGCCCCCATTCGCTTGCCTTCCTCCTGGCCCGCACTCGACACCCGCCACTTGCCACCCGACTTCGTCCCCCCTCGCCCCCCGCCCCTTGTCAGACTCAACATCCAACACCCAACAGCCAACACCCAACAGCCAACTGACTGGAACATGGAATTCGACGTCGCTCGCTTGGCGCTGCTCTGACCCATTCCTCGCTCTCATTCAGTTGTCATCCTCCGGGCCGGGCGGCGAGACCCCGGACGGTTGCCTGCCCGACCTTGACTCCGGCCGCTGCTTGCCACCATGCTCATCGCATGATGTCCGACGTTCACACAGGGGACTTGAACCCCATCAGGACCGCGCCCATGCCGGGCGCCCGCAAGCGCATTCACGACATTCCTCACCCGCGGCGGGTTCGGAATCCGGCGAGGCAGGTGCGGACGGAAGGACGCGATCCATGAACACCTGCAAGTGGAACACGATCCTGCCGTTGGTAGCGGTGATTGCCGCCGCGAGTGCCCATCCCGCCATGGCCGATGCCCTCCCCGACGGCGTCGTCGCCCTGTGGCGCGGAGAAGGCAATGCCCAAGACAGTATCGGGCAGAACCACGGCAGCCTTGTAGGCGGCACTTCATTCACCAACGGTATCGAAGACCAGTGCTTCGCCTTCAATGGTACGAGCGGATATGTCGAATTGACCAACGCGGGGGATCTGGATTTCGGCACCAGCAACTTCACGGTATGCGCGTGGGCGTTCTTTGCCTCCGCCGGCGGCGGCCTGAGTTCGGATCAAACCCTCTTCCAGAAGGTGCTGGGGTCCTACCCCAATGATCGCGGATACTTCCTTGAGTACGTGTCGGGTGAACCGCAGCCGGTGCTTCGCTTCATGGTGCGGGATACAACATCCAATGCGAATGACTTCATGCTGCCTGCTCCACTTCGTGTCGACCAATGGTTCCACATTGCAGGAGTGCGGTCCGGGAATGTGAACCGGATCTACCTGAACGGGGCGCTGCTGGGAGAGCAGCAGGCAGGATCGAATATCGATGTGGGCAGCGGCGGAACCGCGCGAATCGGCGGCCTGCTGAGCCTTACGGGCGATGCGCGCTTCTTCCGCGGCCGTCTCGATGAAGTCTCGCTCTACGATCGAGCCCTGTCGGCAGACCAGATCTACCGGCTGGGAACCATGAAGCCAACGCTCTCCGTGCAAGCAGTGTCAGACCAGATCGAGATATCGTGGACATCCCAATCGAATCGGTCGTACGAGATCCGGTACAGCGGCACCCTCCACACGAATGCATGGACCCCCCTGGGCGGCCCCATTCTCGCGACCGGTGCGGTCAGCGTGGCGTACGATTCCTTCCCGGGGGCGAACACGCAGCGTTTCTACCAGGTCGTTTCGCCCGTGCCATGAGCACACGTCCGAACAGCCGGCTTCTCCCGTTCGCTCAGCCCGAAGCAGGCGTCGCGCCGGAGAGCCGCGGGCGCGGGCCCATCACGCCCGATGGAGGCCGATCGTCATGAAGTTGATCGAATGCACAGAAGAGAAGCATGCCGCATCCATCCTGGGCATCTTCAATCACGCCATCGTCAATTCCACCGCCTTGTTTGACTACAAACCGCGATCCATCGAGAACATGAAGTCATGGTTTGACGTCAAGCGGATGAACAACTTCCCGGTCATGGGCGTTGAAGACGATGACCACGATCTTCTCGGTTTTGCGAGTTACGGCACCTTCCGGGGATGGCCGGCGTACAAGTACTCCGTCGAGCACTCCATCTACGTTCATCATGAGCATCGCAGGAAGGGAATCGGCG
>VGYL01001194.1 GCA_016872975.1 Planctomycetota bacterium | reverse complement strand
TTCGCGCTCCAGGCGGTGGAAGGTGCCGGGTTTCAAAGGCTGTTCCGCGCCGCCGGCGACGCGGAGCGTGGCGCCCTGTGCCCAAGCGGGCACGCGCAGGAGCAGCGGGAACCGCGCGGGCTTGTCCGCGGTCACCGTCAGTTTGAGCGTCTCGCGGAAGGGGTATTCGGTGTCGAGCGTCACGCGGACAGGCGCGCCGCGGGTCTCGAACCGGACGGAGCTGGGGGCATAGCCGGTCGCGGCGAGCCCGTCGCCGCTGCGCATCCAGAGATGGGCGGCGAACTTGGGCCAGCCCTGGTGCATATTGGCGGTGCAGCAGCCGTAGTTGGGCTCCAGGCCGTAGAGGTTCGACTCGGGACCGTTCGTGCTCCACATGTGATCCGGATTGATCGTGCACTGGACCTGGTTGACCTGCTGGTTGTACTGGTGCGACCACATGTCGGGCGCGAACGTGGCCGGCAGGGCGTTGAACGCCACCCGCTCGAGCCGATCGCCGAAGGACGGGTCGCCCGTGAGCGCAATCAGGTGCTCCAGCGAGTACATCGCCTCGACCACGGCGCACAACTCGGTCCCCTGGACCGGGTTCTTGCCGGCCAGGCATTCGTCGCCGGTGAACATGCCGGTCACTTGGCCGTGATAGCGGTCGAGGATCTCCAGCATGTGCGCCGGGAAGGCCCGCTCCACGTCCCGGCGGGTCAGCCGCCAGGACAGGGCATAGGCCTTCAGGGCCATGGCGGTATTGACGACGTGCTTGTCGTAGCGCCACAGGCCGCGACGCGGCGTCGGCTGCGTCACGTCCTCGCCCGCGTAGAACGCCATATAGTCGAAGCCCTGCGCGTGCAGCTTGCGGGCCAGGTCCAGCAGCCAGGCCTCGTGGGTGTTCTCGTAGGCGTAGTAGACCGGGATCAGGCCCTCGAACCAGCGGAACTTGCCCCAGTTGAACAGCGGCCTGCGGTCCAGAGCGTCGAGGGTCGCCTTGAGGTTGCGCAGGACCGCCTGAAGGACGGCGGCGTCGCCCGTCGCCTCGTGGTACTGGACGAGCACCTTGTTGGCCAGCAGGATGGCCCAGAGATCGTAGGGCTTGGCGCCGGCGTCGAGCGGGTAGGGGGCATACCAGCCGTCCGGGCGCTGCCGGGCGACGATGTGATCGATGTAGCGCTTCACCTTGGCCTGGAGGTCCGCATCGCCGAGGACCCAGGCCAGCGGGATGACGCCGTCGAGCCAGTAGGGGGCCCGCTCCCAACCTTCGGCCTTGCCGCCGAACCATTGGCTCTGGCCCACGTCCGGCCAGAACTCGTCGAGATGTCCGCTCAGGCCGTCGGCCTGAATCCGGAGCTGCCGCGCGAGCCAGCCTTCCGGCCTGATCGAGCCCAGCGGCAGGGGCCGCAGCGCCGGCTCCGCCAGGCCCGAGTCGGCCCCGCGTCCCTTTGAGGAACGGCGCGGCGCGGTCTGCGCCCCGGCCAGTGACGACAGAGTGAGGGTGGCAGCTCCCGTAGCCATGCCGGTCAGGAACTGACGGCGTCGAATCGATGACAAATTCATAGGTCTCCTTCCTCAGTCACGCGCGACCATGCGGCGGAGCGCCGAGCCCTCGCGCTCGCACGAGCCGACCGCCCCTGCATCATACCGTCCCCCGTCTCGCCCCGCAACCGCCGGCACGGCTCAGTGCAGAGCAAGCGCATGTGCGCCACCGGCTTGATAAGGCAAGTTCGGAGTTCCGCCGTATGAGTTTTGACGAACAAATTCGGTAGCGGCTGGGTGCCATGCCTACGGCTTTGCGTAGGCATGTTCTGCTGATCGACTCGAGCATGTCTACGAGGCGTAGACATGGCACCCAACGATGGGTGATCTGGGATTACCCGTTTTGTTCGTCAAAACTCATTAGGCGGGCTAGACCGTCCGGCCTTCCCTTTTTCTCTTGCGCAGCCGGCTCCATCTTCTGTAAACGCGGCAGAGGATGTGTGAGAAGCCGGTATTCTCTGGGTGGCATCGTCAAGCGGAGTCTGGGCTCGGGGTCCCCAACGCATAATTTCGCGTTGGGGAGCCCCTCCCAATCGCGATTCATCGCGATTGGGAACCCTCTTCGGAGCTTGGCGAGGGCGAATTTCCCGTGCGCCGGACCATCGCCAAGGCCTGCCGGCCTTGACGATGCCACCCTTTTGGCCTGGTTCAAGAAACAGTCTTTTCGGGTAACAGAGAGCGGGTGGCAGCGGCAAGCGCAGTCTTCGGAGCTTG
>VGYL01001193.1 GCA_016872975.1 Planctomycetota bacterium | reverse complement strand
CCGGGCTACTCGACGAAGCGACCAGGCCATGCCGGTCTGGGAGGAGGTCAGGATGATGTAGACCGAAACTCAGAGGAGTCGTCCTGTGGGTGCGAGCCCCACCCGGTCAAAGCGTAGCCAGCAGGCCGGTAGTCAGACTTGCAGTCGTCTTCGTGAGGAGGCGGTTGATGCGTAGTCAGGCGAATGGGTGGGCCGCGTGTGTCAGCTCCGAAAAAGACCAATCCCGGGTGCTCAAGGGTTTCCCATCCCTGAAAGCAGCACTCCCGGCGGCGCTACGAGGCGAGCCGAGGGGAGACCCGGCGGGGTGGTTGGCATGCGGCACGCTCCAAGAGGACGGCCCGGTAACCTGGGAGGCCCCTGATCGTCCGGTTGGTGAATCCGGGCAACGGAGAACCGGTGACCCTCTCCGACGCGCCGTCGGCGGCAAGCGACCGGCGGCCGGCCCCGTGGCGGAGACGTCACCAGGCACAGAAATGGCGCTTGCCCAACGGGTAAGGCACGCCGAGGGCAAACCGCAGGCGTGCTGAAGCGGCAGGGGAGTCGGAGGGCCGCATACGAGCGATGAAGGTGGGGAACGGACCATGGCACCCGGACCCACCGGAGCAAAGGCGGCCCGTGTCGAGGCAGGACTTCAGGAGGGAACCATGACCTCACGCACAGACGGAGGAGCCCACATGTCCCCGGGACTTCTGAAGGTAGTGGAGAGAGCGAGGCGGAACCCGGACGTCCGATTCAACTCGTTGGCGCACCTGCTTGACGAGGAGGCGCTGGGACGGGCCTACGACCGACTCCGCAAGGACGCGGCGGTCGGGGTTGATGGCATCACGAAGGAAGAGTACGGACAGCACCTGGAAGAGCACCTCCGGGGGCTGCACGAACGGCTGAAGTCGATTCGGTACCGGCATCAGCCGATCCGACGGGTGCACATCCCGAAGGCGAACGGTAAGACGCGGCCGATCGGTATCTCCAGCTTGGAGGACAAGATCGTGCAGGGCGCGCTGCGCGAAGTTCTGGAGGCGGTATACGAACAGGACTTCCTGGAATGCTCGTACGGATTCCGGCCAGGCCGCAGCGCGCACGACGCGCTCAGGGCCGTGAACCGGTTGGTGTCCCGAGGAGGAATCACGGTGATCCTGGAGGCCGACATCCAGGCGTTCTTCGACAGCATCGACCGCACGTGGCTGTTGGAGTTGCTCCAGGTCCGGGTCGCCGATCCGCCGCTGTTGCGGCTGCTCGGCAAATGTCTTCACGTGGGGGTCCTCGACGGCGAGGAGTTCAGCAAACCGGACGAGGGTACCGCACAGGGGTCGATCATCTCGCCGATGTTCGGCAACGTGTATCTGCACTACGTGCTCGACCTCTGGTTCGAGCGCGACATCAGGCCGCGCCTCAAAGGGCACGCACGGCTGATTCGGTATGCCGATGACTTCGTGATGGGCTTCGAGAGGCAGGACGACGCCGAGCGCGTGCTGGCGGTACTGCACAAGCGCATGGCGAAGTACGGGCTCACGTTGCACCCCGACAAAACCCGCCTGATCCCGTTCGCGCGGCCCCGACGAGGGGAGAGCGGTCGGTCAGGAGCCGGGACGTTCGATTTCCTCGGGTTTACGCATTACTGGCGTAAGAGCCTTCGAGGAAGTTGGCAGCCGGGCATGAAGACCCGCAGGTCGAAGGTCCAGAGGTTCCTGCATGACCTCGGCGAGTGGTGTCGGGGCCACCGGCATCAGACGCTCAAGGACCAACATGACGCGCTCAGCAGGCGGCTACGTGGACACTTCCAGTACTTCGGAGTGAACGGCAATGCTCGTAGCCTCGCGGAGGTGCACCACCACACCGAGCGGACTTGGCTCAAGTGGCTCCGCCGCCGAAGCCAGCGAGGTCGCCGCCTGACCTGGGAACGGTTCGGCGCCTATCTCCAGGCGCACCCGCTCCCGCTGCCTAGAATCACAGTACAGATCTGGGCCCGGGCTCCATAAGACTCCTCGACGGAAGAGCCGAGTGGTGGAAATCTCCTCGCTCGGATCTGGGAGGGCCCGGGCGGGCAACCGCCCGGGCTACTCGACCGACTTGCGGTCGACTTAGGCCGACACGACGCCCGGCCTCTCGCTGCCCCGCACGACCCGCGGCCTCTCGCTGCCCCGCACGACCCGCAATCCCCGCGCCAGCCGCCACTGGGGTGGGCCAGGCACGCACATCCGCCGCCCGCCGGGTGCCTCAGCGCCGGCCCCGGTGATGCGC
>VGYL01001192.1 GCA_016872975.1 Planctomycetota bacterium | reverse complement strand
CCGCGGAACCGACGACCGTCATGTCATGCGTGTCGGCGGCCGTGGACAGCACGCCGTGCCGGATCGTCATCAGCAGGCCGACCGTGCACAGGTAATGTCCCAGCGCCACCGCCGCGACCACCCCGAAGAACTTGGCCAGCAGAAATATCGGACGTTGGACCGGCTTGGTCAGCACGGTCATGATCGTCTTGTTCTCCATCTCCACCGAGACCGCGCCCGCGGCCGAGAAAATTGCGATGAACAAGCTCGTCAGAAAGAGCGTAGAGAGGCCGATTTCGCGCAGCATCTTGTTGTCATCGTCCATCGTATACATGGACAGGGACGGGCTGACGACAAACAGCAGCAGGGCCGTGGCGATGATGACGGCGTAGACGGGTTGACGCAGGGTTTCGACGAAGGTGTTCTTGGCGATTGTGATCAGCTTGTACATCGGTCATTCCAAAAAGCCGGCCTGTGTCGAAGGCGTCCCGCCTTCACCTCGCGGGCGACATGCTCGCGGAAACTGACATCGAATGCGTATTTTTTTCATGAATGTCGCTATACGCGGATCGTTTTTGTGTTATAGTACCGGACTTTCTCTCTGTAAAGATCCAAGTTGGTACCGACATACTACTGCATAGGCAGGTTGGAAGTTCGCAAGAGTGTCAGGAGCAAGCGGGGACTGTCCCGTGGGAAGCCGCCGGTCGCGATGTCTGTGCCGGTCTGGGCCCCACCGGAACGTCCCGCCTGCGATTTCCATTTGGCCGTTTCGAAGCCGGGAGCTTGATCGCCCATGACAGTATCGTCCAAACGTCCCGAACAGGTCGCCTGGGCCTCTCTCATTCTGAGCCTGATCTTCTTCGGAGTCGCCTTTCTCCTCGGCCGCTGGAGCGGTTTCTTCGCCGTCTCGGCGGTGAGCTGGCAGATCCTGGCGGCGGCCCTGATCTGGCTGGTCCTGGCCGTGCAATTCCATCAACGCAGTCGCGCCGAGCAGGAAAAGCTCGACATGACCCAGTTGGCCCAGGAGCGGAGCTCCGCCACCATCTTCCAGAAGGGCGAGCACGCCTCGCTGTTCGCGGCCGCCCAGCGGCGCCTGGAGGTCCTGGAGAAGTGGTTCATCCCGGTCTTTGCCGGGATCATCGCGGCCTACGAGATCGCCCTGGGCCTGTACCTGTTGCGGGGCGTCGCGCCGGCCGGGCAGGTCCAGACCCAGCAGCCGCTGGTCTGTGCGATCGTGGCGACGACGATTGCCTTCCTCAGCTTCCTGCTGTCGCGGTACGCGACGGGCATGTCGGCCGAGCCGCGCTGGAAGCCGCTGCGGGCCGGCGGCAGCTTCTTCCTGGCCGTGGCGATCCTGTGTTTTGCCCTGGCGATCGGTCTGGCCCTGCTGCACTTCCAGATCTGGGCCATGCTCACCATCGTCGGGTATGTGATCCCGATCCTCCTGGTGGTTCTGGGCGCCGAGACGGCGTTGAATCTGGTCCTGGACATCTATCGCCCGCGTATGAAAGGGCAGTACAGCCGGGCGGCCTTCGACAGCCGGCTCCTGGGCATCATCAACGAGCCGGGCGGCATCTTCCGCAGCGTCGCCGCGGCGATCGACTATCAATTCGGCTTCACCGTCTCCCAGACGTGGTTCTACAAGCTGCTGGAAAAGGCGATCGTGCCGCTGGTTCTGTTCTCGGCCGTGACCCTCTATCTGGCCAGCAGCATCGTGGTCGTGGCGCCGAATGAAGAGGCGATCGTCGAGCGGTTCGGCAGTCCCGTGGCGGGGGACGGCCAGGTGCGGTTGATCGGCCCGGGCCTCCATCTCAAGCTGCCCTGGCCCATCGACATCGCCTACCGCCAGCCCACGCAGGAGATCCGGGACCTGCCCATCGGGTACGTGCCCCGGACCGATCCGAAGACCGGGGCCATCATCCCCGAGACCCGGCTGCTGTGGGGGCAGACCCACTATGAGACGGAGCACGATGTCCTGGTCGCGACGGAGTACACCGCGGACGAGGTCGATCAGGGCCTGGCCCAGCGGGCCGTGCCGGTCGGCCTCATCAAGGCCAATCTCCCCGTCCAGTACCGGATCAAGGACGTCCGGGCCTACGTCTACAACCACAGCAATCCCGCCAAGCTGCTGGAGGGCATCTGCTACCGCGAGCTGACGCGCTTCGGCGCCAGCGCGACCGTGGAGGCCGACGATTCCTTCTCCGGCCGGCCGGGGGCCCACGAGAGCCTGCTCGGCGCGGGCCGGGCCCGGGCCAAGGAT
>VGYL01001191.1 GCA_016872975.1 Planctomycetota bacterium | reverse complement strand
GCTCGGTGAGCCTCGCTCGCAATGACATACAGGCGCCGGATTTGCGAAACGCGGGACTATATGCTCTATATGCTGATGCCGGAGAGTTCAATGCTCGTACAGCGTCTGAGTGATTGCGGAGAATTCGTTGCGGGGGATGACTCGATCCTGCGGGAACTGCTGCATCCGGATAAGGCCGATCTCGCGATCCGCTACAGTCTCGCC
This sequence comes from Planctomycetota bacterium, assembly GCA_016872975.1. Lineage (GTDB taxonomy): Bacteria > Planctomycetota > Phycisphaerae > Sedimentisphaerales > Anaerobacaceae > PLanc-01. The sequence continues at coordinate 2,037 of VGYL01001191.1, read as the reverse complement.
CACGCGACCGTCCGGCCCGGCGAAAAGACAAAGCCCCACCGGCTCCGGACTTCCGAGGTGTACTATATCCTCGCCGGCCGCGGCCGGATGCACATTGACGACCAGGTCTCCGACGTCGGCGCCGACTGTGCGATCTATATCCCGCCGGGCTCGACGCAGTGCATCGAAAACCCCGGGCCGGCCGACCTCGCCTTCCTGTGCATCGTGGACCCGGCCTGGAGAGCCCAGGACGAAGAGGTGGAAGGAAAGGGAAGGGAACAATGGAATAATGGAATGATGGAATGATGGAATGGTGGGGGATGAGCGCCCCCACGCCACCCAATATTCCAGTATTCCAACATTCCATTATTCCATCATTCCAGTGTCCACACGTGCCTCATTGGATGCCTCATGACAACGCCAACACTGATTACGTTCGTCGCCTACTTCATTGCCTTGCTGGGTATCGGCCTGTACTTCTGGCGGCGCAACCGGAGCATCGAGGACTACCTGCTCGGCGGGCGCGGGATGGGGGCGTGGGTGACCGCCCTTTCGACGCAGGCCAGCGACATGAGCGGCTGGCTGCTGATGGGACTGCCCGGCGCGATCTACGCCGGCGGCATGGCGGACGCCTGGATCGCCATCGGGCTATTCCTCGGGACCGTGCTGAACTGGAAGCTCGTCGCCGGACGGCTTCGCGTCTACACGCAGAGGACCGATACGATCACCCTGCCGCGATTCTTCGAGGCGCGGTTCGCCGACCCGACGGGATTGCTGCGGATCGTCTCGGGGGGCATCATTCTCATATTCTTTACGATCTACGCCTCCAGCGGGCTGGTCGCCTGCGGCAAGCTCTTCGAGTCCACCTTCGGCATTTCCTACACGACCGGGGTGTGGATCGGCGGTATCATCACCGTGGTGTACACGTTGCTGGGCGGCTTTCGGGCGGTCTGCTGGACCGACGTGTTTCAGGGGTTGCTGATGGTATTGGCGCTGGTCATCGTGCCGGCGGTCGCTTTCGTGCGGGCCGGGGGCGTCGCGGGAATTCAGGCGGGCGCCGCGGCCCAGGGGATCTCCCTGAACCTGATCCCGCCGGGCGGCGCCGCGGCGGCACTCGGCATCGCGTCCGCCATGGCCTGGGGCTTGGGCTACTTCGGTCAACCCCATCTGCTCGTGCGGTTCATGAGCGCCCGGTCGGTGGCCAAGCTCTCGCAGTCTCTGCGCATCGCCGTGGCCTGGGTGGCGATTTCGCTGACCGGCGCGGTGCTGATCGGGCTCGTCGGGATCGGCTTGTTCGCGGCCGCGCCGGACGGCGACCGGGAGAAGGTCTTCATCGGGATGATCCACGCCGTAATCCCTCTGTGGGCGGCGGGGATCATGCTCTCGGCGATTCTGTCCGCCATCATGTCCACGATCGACTCCCAGTTGCTGGTCTCGTCCTCCTCGCTCTCGCAGGACCTGTACCGCCCGGCGCTGCGGCGCGACGCCGACCCACAACAGGTCGTCCGGATCGGCCGGGTCTGCGTCGTCGCCATCGCGGCGGTCGCCCTGGGCCTGGCACTGCGGCCCAACGACACGATCCTGGGCATCGTGGCCTATGCCTGGGGCGGATTCGGCGCGGCCTTCGGCCCGGTGGTTCTGTTTGCCCTCTTCTCCCGGCGCACGACCTGGATCGCGGCCCTGCTCGGCATGACGGCGGGCACCGTCGTCCTGGTCGTCTGGAAACAGATGGGTTTGAGCGAGCACCTGTACATGATCGTCCCGGGCTTTCTGGCCAACACGCTGACCATGCTGTGTGTGAATCGGATCACGCAACAAGAGAATGCCCGCGTGCTGCGGCAGTTCGACGAGATCGCGCGCCAGTGGCGGCATTGGGCCGGACGCGGCGCGCCGGCGGATGTCGGCTGCGATACGGGGAGGTGATACCGATTGGTCGTACCTCATGATATTGGTAAGACTTTCTTGCGAAAACGACAATCCAAGGCCGATTCTTGTACGGCATTGCGTTCCTCAGCCCAGATGTCACGCTGGAGGTCGCTGACATGGACCGGGTGACAA
>VGYL01001190.1 GCA_016872975.1 Planctomycetota bacterium | reverse complement strand
GGCCACTCGATAATGCCGGGCACGCGGAGGCCGCCCTCATAGAGCGAGCCCTTGTTGCCGCGAAAGCCGCCGTCGTGCGGATCGCGGCGGCGCGGGATCGGCGTGCCGTTGTCGGACGAGTACCACAGCAGCGTGTTGTCCGCGAGGCCAAGCTCCCGCAGCAGCGTGCGGAACTTGCCAATGGCCCGGTCCATCGCGGCGATCTCGGCGAAACGATGCCGCAGTTCCTCGTCCTTGACCTGGGCATAGAGCGCGACATCCTCGGGCAGTCCCTCGTAAGGAGCATGCGGCGAGCCGAACCAGAGGCAGACGAAGAAAGGCTTGCCTTCTTTGTGCACCTGCCGCACGAACTCGCCGGCCGCGTCCACGACGATCATCGAGCTCTCCCCTTTGTGGATGACCGGGTCGGCGCCGTTATGGCTCAGCGGCGGATTCAACTCGAAGAAGTTGTCGTGGGAGAGGTACTCCTCGAAGCCCATCTTCCGCGGGTTTGTCGGCGAGGCGGCCTTGACCGCTCCGACGTGCCACTTGCCGAAGTGCCCCGTCCGGTAGCCGGCATCCTTGAGAATCTGCGCGATCGTGATCTCTTCGGGCCGCGTGGAATAGTCCGGGGCAAAGACGCCGGAACGATTCGGGTGCCGGCCCGTGAGCATGGCGGTCCGGGTGGGCGAGCACACGGGCGCCGCCGCGTAGAATCGATCCAATTGCAGCCCGTGGGCGGCCATCTCATCGAGCACGGGCGTCTTGACGTGCGGGTGCCCGTGATAGCCGGTCTCGCCGTAACCTTGGTCGTCGGCGAGAAGAAGGACGATGTTGGGCTTGGACCGTCCTTGTGAAGCTGTCTGCGCCCGGATCTGCCCTGCCGCTGCACATGCGCCCACGGCGGCCTTCAGAAACTGTCTGCGTGTCCACGTCACGACGAGAACCTCCTTCTACTCGATTGAGCGATTCATCACTCCGTCCGGATTCGTACCTTCTCGACCTTGCCCCGCAGCGGATACGGTGCGGCGTAGTCTCCCACGGCGGTGCGGGCGTCTTCACCGATGCTCAGTTCATCCACCGGCTGCGCGGGAATCAGACCCGGGGCCTTGCCTTCCGCCACCGCTTGCCCGTTGACCAGCAGTTGCATGCCGCCCGCGCGGCTCAGCTTCGCGGTGAGCGCGAGGCGACCCGGGGGGATTGCCTTTGCCGCGATGGAAGTGAGCCGTCCGTTGACCCGCACGCCGAAGAAGAGCCGGCCTTCCCGCAGCCACAGGGCATAGCCCTGCTGATTGCCGCCCTGGGCCAGGATGACGCCGTCGCGCGACTGAGTCTCAACCTCACAGGTGATCGTCAGCGGCTTGTTCGCAATCTGCGGGGAAGCCGACGGCTGACCGCGCACGGAACAGCGGTCGGCCCAGTCCTCCCAGGCCTGGACCAGACGCGCCACGAGGTCCTTCTCCCGGGCCGCCAAGTCGTTCATTTCGGTCGGGTCCGCCTCGATATCGTAGAGCTCCCAGGGCTTGTCCTTCAGAGCGACGAGCTTCCACCGGCCTTCGCGCACCGCACGGTTGCCTTCGTGCTCCATGAAGATCGGGCGCGGCGCCAGGCGTTCGCCTTTGAACACCGGTGTCAGGCTCACGCCTTCCAGCGGGAGCACTCTCCGGCCTTCACGCTCCCCGGGATAGGAGGCTCCCGCCAATTCCAGCACCGTAGGCATCAGATCGGTGATGTGACCGGCCGCGCGGGTGATCGCGCCGGGCTTCGTCTGGAGTCCCGCGGGCCAGTGTACGATGAGCGGCGAGTTGATACCGCCCTCGTGGCCGTAGTGCTTGTAGAGGCGAAAGGGCGTGTTGCAGGCATTGGCCCAGCCGCTGCCGTAGCTGACGTAGCTATCCGGTCCGCCCACCTTTTTCAGGTCCGCGCCGACGTGCAGAATGTTCTTGGGTCCGCTGACCTCGTCGAAGCCCCACGGGTCCCACTCGGCACAGGCACCATTGTCGCTGAGAAAGAAAATGACGGTGTTGTCAAGCTGCCCGGCCTCCTTGAGCCGCGCCACAATGCGGCCAATGGCCTGATCCATGCGGTCCACCATCGCCGCATACACGGCCATGCGCCGAGCGAGGTCGGCCCGGCGATCGGCGGGCAGCGCGTCCCACGCCGGGTTGTCCCGGTCCGCCCAGCCGGTCTGCGCGTTGAAGCGGTTGGCGGGGATATTGCTGCGGGGCGTGAGCTGCAGATCCCTGGACACCAGGCCGAGTTC
>VGYL01001189.1 GCA_016872975.1 Planctomycetota bacterium | reverse complement strand
CCAGGGGGCCGTGCGCCGGCGTTTACGCTCGTCGAGCTGCTCGTCGTCATGGCGCTCGTCTCGCTGCTGGTCGTCGTCGCGCAGGTGAACCTGCTGGGCGCGTTGCGCCGCAGCACGTTCCAGGCCCAGGTGCAGGACTTCATCTCCACGATGCAGATGGCCATCTCCAATGCCTCCGAGACCGGCCAACGGTACGAGGTCATCATCGATCTGGGCGAGCAGAGTTACCTGTTGCGCAAGCTGACCGGCGCCGATCTGACGGGCGAGCCGCTGGTCGAGCAGATCATCACGCAGGGGCAGTTTTCGGGCAACTGCCGGGTCACCTACGTCGAGTTCGACGATGGGGAAGAGGCGTACAAGAACCAGGACCGGGCGAAGTTCCGGGCCGGACGGGCCGGCTGGCAGTACGGCGGCAAGATCGTGTTCCTCGAGGGCGAACGGCCGCACGCCGTGATCGTCAATCGGGTGACGCCGATCATTCAGTTGCTCGAGGGTGACCCACCCCTGATGAAGCCCAAAATGAAAATAGAAGTCCCCTTCCTGTGACGGACCATGAGCGATAGGGCCAACAACTCGGGTATGATGGAACAGACGCATGGGAGACATGCCGCTGGCGGCACGCCCACGCGTGCCCGGCGCCGGGCGGAACGAAGGAGCGCCGGATTCTCCCTGCTCGAGGTCCTGGCGTCTCTGGCGATTCTCGGACTGACCTGCTCGAGCGTGTTTGTCGTGATCGACCGCTGCCTGGCCCAGGCGTCGAACTCGGCTCTGCGCCTGGAGGCGTTCGAGTTGGCCCGCGAGAATCTGGAGAGAATCCTGGTCTCCGACACCGTGGAAGAGACAGTGGACTATGGGACGAGCGACAAATACCCCGATCTCTCCTGGCAGACGGTTGTCGAGGGTTTCCCCGAGCCCCTCAATGGAGGGATGTGGGTCCGGGCGGTCTGCTCGGCCCAGTACATCGACTCGACGGGCGAGACCCAAACGGTCGAGTTGGTGCACTGGCTGGCGCCGTTGACCGATCAACAGGCCGGACAGCTCATCGGGCAGCAGGATCTGGAAAAGCTCAAGGGGGAACAGCTTATCCGGACCGACGAGGAGGCCGCCAAGTACGCCAGGGTCGATGCCGGCACGATCTCCCGGTGGCTCCGGGAGGGTCTGGTCAAGACCGGCGATGGCATGTTCCTCCGGTACAACCTGGACGTGTTCATTCAAGCCAAGGGCAGTCCAACTCCGGCGCAGAAGGCGCTCCAGGTCGACTCCGTCCCGGCGCTGGCGCTGAAGCTCCGGACCGAGCAGAGGGAGCTGGAGCAGACCGGGCCGACGGGCCTGTCCAATAAGGAGCTGGAAACGATGAGCGGCGACCAGATCATGGACCTGGTGAAGAACCGGCGGAAATGAGCGCCCGGCGGGACCGGGCAGGAGAAGACCGCATGAGAACCAACCCGAGACGACCGAGATACCCATCGGGGTTCTCGCTGGGCGAGATGCTCGCGGTGGTGATCGTCGGCTCGCTGATCCTGACGGCGGTGCTGACCGTCTACGGGCGGGCCAGCCGGGCGGCGGACGCGGTCCTGCGCAAGATCGACAGGTCCTCCTGGGCCGCGGAGGTGCTGCAACGGATCGCCCAGGATCTGGACCGCACTTGGAACGCCGGTGACGTCGCCATCCAGATCCGCAACGGGCCCGACAATGGTTTTCAGAGAGCCGAGCTGGTCCTGCGGCGTACGTATCACGACCACGAGAACAAGGAGCAGGTTCTGGAAGAGATCACCTGGCGGGCCGGCTTTGACAGCGAGGGTAATACCCGGGGCCTGATGCTGTATCGCAGCTATGAAGGAGTAGCCCGCGAGGACAAACTGTTCGATGCCGAGCGCGCGGACTGGGAGAGGGGTTATCTTTTCGTGCCGATCTGCCGGGGAGTGACCTTCTTCAAGATCCAGGCCTGCCAAGGCAATGACCTGATCGATCAATGGCCGATGTCGCCGCCGCCGCCCGGGGTCCGGATCACGATCTCCTTCGGCCAGCCGTACGAGTTGGTGCGCGGCGGGTTTGACGTGGCGGATAGCGACAAGGTCAGCCGGATCGTGGCCATCGATCCGACCCGGGCGATCACCTTCCATCTTCCCGGCACGCCGGACGCCAACGGTGTGGCCGACCCCAACTCCCCATCTCAGGATGGGTCCGCGGCGAGAAGCCCGTCGTCCGACGGCTCCTCGCCCCGAGAACAACCGCCAAACGA
>VGYL01001188.1 GCA_016872975.1 Planctomycetota bacterium | reverse complement strand
GCCCCGGTGATAAGCTGATGCTGAGCGCCCTCTTCCTGGTAAGCGTTCAGGAAGTTTGCCTTGACGCCTTCCACGTCCAGGCCGAGCGGTTTTGCAATCACTTTCTAACCTACGGGGGCCACCCCGCAAGTATCTCGGAACAAGGGAACTAGTCCCCGACTTCGTTCCAGCCCGTGAGCCCGATCGGGGCGGAAGCCACGCCATCGATGCGCACGCGCCAAATGGTAGAGCCAACTACCCCCACGATGAGCCCAATTGGCATCTCGCTCGTTCCGTAGTCGGCGCCGGTGAGGGTGTCGTACACGGTGCCGCCCGTCTGCGACGACAACTCCGCGACCGTTCCCACGTCCGTCTGCGCTGCACTCGCGTGATAGAAGTTGAATACGCCTTCCGTCCACACGGGAACGTACACGTTCGCCTCGCCGGCCGTCCACGTCACATCTTTCGCGCAGATACCGGCGAATGCCTCCCCGGCCCCAAGAGCGTTCCCACCTGGTTCGGGGTATCCGTTCGCGTCGAGCACAACCGGCGTACCCTCATAGAACCTGGTAGCCGTCGCACTTGCCGAAGTCGTATCCACCAAGTAGTTGATCAGGCCGCCGACGTGGGTCCCGTCATGGTCCCACTTGGCCGCCCTGTTTGCCCAAGCCATCTCGTTTTCCTAAGGGGCCACCCCTAGGCCAGACTACAGAAGCCCGCCGCTGCGAAGCTTCTCCACTTTCTCCTTGGTCAGTTGTGCGCGCTTCAGCCGCTCCGGCGTCCACTCGTCGGCATCGCCCGGATCCCCCTTCGGCAACTTCTCCCCAAACTCCACAACCGGCTTCCGCGCCGACAACTCCGCCACGCGCCGCTCGTACAGCGTCACGTCCTTCTCCCCGAACTTCACCTTGTTGGGAAGCGGGAGAAGCTCCATCATGAGCGCCTTCTCGGCCTCGCGCTCCGCCGGCGTCACCTTGCCCTCATGTACCAGCTTGTCGAGCTGGGCATCGACGCCCATCTCGTTGATGCGCTTCTCAAGGGCGGCGATGCGGTCGGCGTCTTTCGTCTTCTCGGATTTGAGCGCGTCCAGCTCTGCCTTCAGCGCGTCGCGCTCGGCACGCATGGCATCGAGCGCGCCCGTGTCGGCCACGGCCGGAGCGGGTTCCGCGCCCTTCGCGGGCTCTGGCGCTTTGGGCTCCTCTTGCGGTTTCAGCTCTTCCGCCATGAGGATATTCTCCTTCGCGTTCTCGCGGGGCGTATCGGGCCATTCCCCGCTGGTTTCAATCACCAACCGCACGCCCGATGTGTCGCGGTCAGATGCGTACATCTTGCTGATGTCCCGCAGGTCTTTTACCTCCGGGTGTGCCGCTCCGATCAAGGCAACGGCATCAATGATCCACGGGTAGACGTTCCCCGCCTTATCCGTGAAGTCGCGGATCAGCTCCACGCTGCGCTTTGGAAATCCTCCGTTCTTGATCGCCCGGTAAACGGCGGCGGGCACGCCGGAGAAATCCGCAAAAATCTTGCCCGCGTGGAACCGCAAGTTTCGCAGAAGCCCGGCGCGAGGGTGTGAATCTTGTGGCTCGTCGTCTTCCGAATGCCCGACAAAGATGAACGGCTCGCGTCCGAGCTGCGCGTTCGTGTCGGCCACCATCTGCGCGATCACGGAATCGTCGAACCCGAACCCGCGGTGCTTCCCGGTGCCGAAGATCTCCACATTCGGGATCTCATAGGTCTCTTTCATCGCTTCTTTCCTGTGCCACTTCCCGTCTTCGCCCTTGCGCCAGCCGGCCTCTCGGGCGGCGGCGATCGCCTCGCGCGCGCATAGCTCGCCGGAGCCCCCGCCGGCCATGCACTTCGCGTACACCGCCTCCATCAACTCGTTCATCGCCCGAGGCGCGTTCTCAAACTGCGGCATTTTCTACCCCCGGTAGCACGCCGAACCCCTTCTGCGGCTGTACGTCGGGGCGGTCGGTCTCTTCCCACGTCTCGTAGCGCGTGATTGGTACCAGCATCGACCGGCAGTGCACGTGGTTCGGCGGCGTCAGCTCCATGATCAGCGCCTCGTTCTCCGGCGTGTTCTCGATGATCTTGCCGTCCCACTTCTGGCAGAAGTCGGAAGTCCGCCCGTCAAGGATCGCCGAATACTGCACCGCCGCCACAACGTCCACCTCGGGGTCCATGATCAGGTCGGTACGTCCGGCGTTATAGGCGGCGCTCGCCTGCGTGCGCACAAGCGCCTCCATCTTCGAGGCCTTCAGAAGCCTG
>VGYL01001187.1 GCA_016872975.1 Planctomycetota bacterium | reverse complement strand
GTCATGGCTGCATCTCCTTGAGCGTCAAGATGCATCCACTTATACCATCATTCCACTGAATTGTTAAGGTACTGTACACGCGGATCCATGGTTTGAGTTATGAAACAAACTGGGTCGTCCAGCTCCAGGACCAATACGTCGGCCAGCGCCGAGACGAAGCAGCGCGCCGACACGCCATCGCCGTCGAGAGTGCATTCGGCCTCGTACAGCGATAGTCGCTGAGTGAATCCGATCCCCTCGGCAGCAGGCGCGGCGAAAGGCCGGCCGCCCGGTTCCACTGTCACCTGGGCGCACGCGCCGCAGTAATCAGCCGCATCTGCCCACCGTCCGGCGTGATGCTTGTTCACGGCGAACACGTCGCTGCGGTTGATTTGGAAACGGATGGCATCGGGCGTAGTCCAAACCATGGTGCCCATGCGGCCGTTGCCGATGGGCTGCCCCTCCACCGGTATCGTCACCGGACTGCGATAGACCAGGTCGGCACGCGAGACAAGAGCCTCGTAATCCATCGTGAACACAGCAATCTCCCGTGGGGATAGGGTCTAGCCTTTCAACGCGCCCAGGGTCAGCAAATGCACAAAATACCGCTGCAGGAAGGGGTAGACCAGCATGGTGGGGATCGCAGCCATGACGATGAAGGCGGCTCATAGGGCCAGCGGCGTCATGGATCGCAGCAGCTCTGGGCTGAAGAACATCAATCCCTTCACTGCTCCCAGACCGGTCATGCCGTCGGAACACCCTGCGATGATCATACTACAAACGGCTCATCTTGGAACGGCCCAATAGTCAAGCTGTAGTCATGCCAGGAAGTGGTCAGAAGAGGACGCGACGCTTGTTCGGGGGGCCGGCTAGAGTCAGGGCAGATTTCCATGCCGGGTGTGCCCGGCAACACGGCCGATAAAAACGCAAAGGCGCAAAGACGTAAAGACGCAATCCAATACCAGTGGGCTTTGCGTCTCTGTGTCTTTGCGTTGAGTTTTCAGGGCAGATGCCCATGCCGTGCACGTCGCCACGGCCGATGGAAATGTAGCACAAGCCTCCGGCTTGTCGTCGCACCGCCGGGCGCAATCCGGAGGATTGCGGTACAGGCCCATTCTCAGGGCAGCGCAAACAGCCGGCGATAGCGCTCCTCCAGCAGCGGCTGGATCTCGTGGCCGCCCAGGATGGTGAGCCCGCCGTCCACCACCAGCACCGCGCCGGCAATGAAACTCGCATCCTCCGAGGCGAGGAAAAGCGCGGCCCGAGCGATGTCGTCGGGTCTGCCCGCGCGGCCCACGGTTTGCAGGAGTTCCGCCTTGATGCGCAGCAGCGGGTCTGCGGCGACCTTCTCGGCACGGGCCGGATCGTTGATGATCCACCCGGGGCAGATCAGGTTCGAGCGGATGCCCTGGCGGCCGAAGTCGAGGTTCAACTGGCGGCTCAGGTTGATCAGGCCGGACTTGACCACATCGTAGGCCAACCCCCCGCGGGCCGGGATCAAGGAGCGCACGGAGCCGATGGTGACGATGGCGCCGCCGCCGTCGCGGAGCATGGCTGGGATCGCCTCCTGGCACGCCACGAAGGTCGCCTTGAGCCCCACGGCCATCATCCGATCCCACTCCTCTTCACCAAGTTCCACCACCGTTCGCCCTTTGCCCCAATCCACCGCGTGGCTCATGGCGTTGTTGACCAGGATGTCCAGCCGGCCGTAGGTCTGCAGGGCAAACTGGACCGTCTCGCGGACGGCGGCCATGGACTCGAAGTCGGCCCGGAAGCAGCTTGCCTGGCCCCCCTGGGCCACGATCTCTGCCACCACCTGCTCGCCCAATGCCTGGCGCCGGCCGGTGACAACCACCCGCGCGCCTTCCCGCGCAAAAAGCTGCGCGATGGCCCGGCCGATGCCGGACGTGGACCCCGTCACCAGTGCGACCTTGCCGGCTAACCGTTCACCCATCGTCTCACCTTCCCTGAGAATCGCCAGCGTGTAGAGCCGGTTGGCAACCGGCCCTACATTTCCATCTGCCGTGGCGCCGCGCCCGGCATGAGTAACTGCCCTGAGAATCGCCGAGGCGTAGCGCAAGATGGCATCTTGCGCTACATCGCTCCGGGCGGGTCCGTGACCGGCCCGGAGCCGACGGCCGGCCCGCCGATCACGGATCGGCTCTGAGCGTTTTCATCCGGTCCGTTGGGGGCCGGCGGCCGCTACCCGCGCCGCAGGCGGTCGATCCCTTCCTGCACGGCTTCGACCAGGGGGATCAAGGCATCGGGA
>VGYL01001186.1 GCA_016872975.1 Planctomycetota bacterium | reverse complement strand
CTGGTGGCCGGCCCCACGACCCGCCGCATCAACGGGCGCCACAAGGAAGACGGCTATCATTATCCCAACTCCATCGTGGACGGGGACAAATTGCTGGTGACCTACTCCGTCAACAAAGAAGACATCGAGGTCGGGGTCGTGAGAGCCGGCGACCTGCCGTAGAGGAGGTCCGATGCAGACACTGACCGCTGTCGAACGCGTGACCGCGGCGCTGGAGTTCCGTGAGCCGGATCGCGTGCCGCACTTCGACCTCTATTGGGGCGCCTTCTCCGAGCGTTGGCGACGGAGCCGCGGCCTGCCGACCGATCCGGAGCGTGAGAAGTTGGATCACGTAGACGACCCGGAGATCAACGCCTGCTATGATGTCGATCTGTACGTCGCCATCGCCGACGAGTCTGCCTGGTACAGCCAGGCTGGCCTGGTGCGGCATGAGGGCGCGTATGAGATTCGGCGGGATGGCTGGGGCCGACTGGTGCGTGTGCGCCCCGACGCCAGATTCTACGCCGAGCTCGAGACCCCGTTCGCCGAGAAGCGTGCTCTCGACCGCCTGGTCTTCGATTCGCCCGCGGCCGATGGCCGCTATACCGCATTCCTGCACAACCTGGCGCAGATGCGCGGCCAACCGTGCCCGCCGTTCATCCTCTGCAAAGTGGGTGGCCCCTACTTGCGCTCCAGCTTCCTGCGCGGCGAGGCCAACTGGCTGATGGATATGGTGGAGGATCCCGGTTTTGTGGATGCCCTGGCCGGTCGCGTCGCCGACCATCTGATTGCGATGGGGCTGGAATCGTTGCGGCGCGGCCAGCTTTATGAGACCGGCATCGCGATCTACGATGACATCGCAGGCAATCGCGGCCTGACCATGGGGCCGCGGCTGTATCGTCGCTTTTTTGTGCCTCAGATGGCCAGGATGGTGGCGGCGTTCCGTCAGGCCGGCGCCCGCCACATCATGTTCCATTCCGACGGCGACATTCGCGCCGTGCTGCCCGATCTGGTGGACATCGGCATCGACGCGATCAACCCGGTGGAGCCGCGCGCCCACATGGATGCGCTGACGCTGCGAAGGCAATACGACGGCCGGCTTGCCCTGGTGGGTGGACTGTGCAACTCGGCCATCATCCCCTCGGGCACGGATGAGGAAGTGCGCCAGCATGTGTTGCGGGTCTTGCGGGCGGGAGAAGGTGGCGGCCTGGTCATCGGCTCTCACACTGTCGGCCCTGATATCTCTCAGGAGCGCTACGACTACATGATGAGCCTGATACGCCAGTACGGCCGCTATCCTCTGAGGTTGCCGGAATGAAAACCACAGCAACGATCATCGAAAATGCCCGCCGCAGCGGCGTCGTCATCCCGGCCTTCAACATTCCCTACCTGCCCATGTTGCAGCCAGTGGTGCGCGCCGTGGTCGATCACGATGCCTTCGCGCTGATCGCGGTGGCGCGGCCCGAGTGGATGAAGTTCGAAGCCCGGAGCCCGGCGGCCGTGGCTGAGGAATTCACCAGATGGGCGAACCCCGATCATGTGCGGTTACACATGGATCATGTGCCGGTGCTCGACGAAGACAACCAGCCGGTGGACTACCTGCCGATCATCCGGGATGCGCTGGCGCTGGGCTACCAGTCGGTGATGGTGGACGGTTCACGCCTGCCGCTGGCCGCCAACATCGCGGCCACGCGGGCCGTCGTGGATTTGGCGCACGCGGCCGGCATCCCGGTCGAGGCGGAGCTGGGTGCTGTCATGGGGCACGAAGCCGGTCCCCTGCCGCCCTACGAAGAGCTTTTTGCCTCTGGCAAGGGGTTCACCGATGTCGAGGAAGCGCGGCGGTTCGTGGCCGAGACCGGCTGCGACTGGCTGTCGGTGGCGATCGGTAACATCCACGGCGCCATCGTCGCGGGCGCGCGCGATCAGCGGAAGGTGGAAGCGCGGCTCAAGCTGGCGCGCCTGGACGAGCTGGCGGCCGCCACGGGCATCCCCTTGGTGCTACACGGGGGGTCGGGCATCCGCCGCGAAGACGTGCTGGCAGCCGTTCGGCATGGGATTGCCAAGATCAACGTCGGCACCGAGATACGACAGCCCTACGAACAGGCCATGCGCGAGACCGGCGACGTGGCCGCGGCGCAAGAGGCGGTGTACCGACGCACGGCTTGGGTGCTGGGCGAGCATCTGGCCGTGGCAGGACAGCGGCGGTTCATTGCGGCAGGCATGTAGCACTACAACCGCATTTGTCATGCTGAGTTCCACATACCGCGGCG
>VGYL01001185.1 GCA_016872975.1 Planctomycetota bacterium | reverse complement strand
CACGTCGAAGTAGCGGCGCAGGGCGGCCTCCTCCAGGATCAGCTCGATCTCCGGCCGCAGGGCGCCCGAGCAGATCGCCAGGGGGATCTGGGCCCGCGCCAGCAGGTCGAGGAACTCCCGCACGCCCTCGATGATCCGGCCCTCGGTCCGCGCCAACTGCTCGAAGAGGCGGGTCTTTTGCTGACCCAGGTTCTTGATCAGGGCTGTATCGCGGGCCTCCTGCCCGCGCGGCGCGGGCGGGACGACCGCGACACCTTTTGCGGGCAGGACCCGGAGGCGGCCCGCCGCGAGCAACGCCCGGAAGCAGTCGGCGTCGCTCATGCCGAGATAGTCCTTGTAGTACTCGGTCTTGGTGAGTTGAAAGCCGAACTGGGTCAGGACCGCGTTGAAGGCACGAAAGTGCAGGATCTCGGAATCCGTGATCACGCCGTCGAAATCGAATATCACCGCCCTCAGCATGGCTCAGTTCTCCGGCACCGGGCCGACCAGGGCCTCGTAGTCGCTGAACGTCGACTGGTCGCCCTGGCAGACCAGGTCGGTCAGGGCCTTGATCTTCGGCGCGTTCTTCTCGACGTACCGCCTGGCCAGGAGGGCCTTGCGCTGCTTCATGGGAACCGTCTGGCCGTTGCGGCCGGCGCCGTTGCCCGCGACCGGAACGCTCAGCTCGACCCGCGTGCTCGCCTGGCCGCAGAACAGGTAGCCGTTGATCAGGTCGATCGCGACATCGACCAGGGCCCGGCCGTAAAGGTCCATGTAGTCGTTGCCCTTGCCCTTGGTGAAGCTGATGGCGGCATACAACTGCTGCGCGCCTTCGGCCAGCCTGGCGAGCAGATCGCTCAGTTGCGGGTCGTACGTCTGAGAGGCCAGCTCCGCCAGGTACTTCTCCGCGGTGCCGCTGCAGACGCCGCGGACCGCCGCCACGACCTGCAACTGGCTGGTGCCCTCGTAGATCGTCGTGATGCGGGCGTCGCGCAGGTGCCGCTCGCAGGCGTAGTCCCGCATGTAGCCGCTGCCGCCCAGGACCTGCATCGCGTCGTACGCGACGCGGTTGGCCATCTCCGAGCAGTAGTACTTGCTCATCGGCGTCAGCATGCCGGCGAACCGCTTGTACAGGCGGGCGCTGTCCTTGACCCGCTTCGCCTGCTCCTTGTCCTGAACCGGGTTCGTGGCGAGGGCATCTTGCCCTTGCGTGTCGCGGGCATCCTGCCCGCGATCCGAGGGTGGGACGGGGTTCCCAACGCGAAATGATGCGCTGGGGAGCACTGCGCGCTCGGCACCTTCAAGGGCGGGACGCCCTCGCCACGGGTTCTCGGCCTGGTTGTTGTAGCCGAGGGCCAGGTCCACCACGCGCGAGGCGTCGTAGAGCAGGGCGCGTCCGGCCTCGACGGCGAGTTTCATATCGATCAGCATGTCCCGCACGGCGGGCAGTCTCTCGATGGCGACGGCGAACTGCTTGCGGCTGGCCGCATAGTCGCGGGCGATGCGATACGCGGCCTCGGCGATGCCGAGCGACTGGGCCGCAATGCCGATCCGGGCGCCGTTCATCAACGTCGCGACGTAAGGGACCAGGCCGCGCTGCCGCTCGCCGATCAACTCGCAGGGCGTATGGTCGAAGAAGATCTCGCACGTGGGCGAGCCGTGGATGCCGAGCTTGTCTTCGAGCCGGCGGATGTGCACGGTCGGGCCGGGGCCGCAGACGAGCAGGCTCAGCCCCAGGCCGCCGCTACGGTCGGGCTCGCTCCTCGCCAGCACCAGCAGCACGTCGCCGCAGCCGTTGGTGATGAAGCGCTTGACGCCGTGCAGGAACCACTGGCCCGCGGCGTCCTGGTAGGCCCGCAGCTTGACGGACTGAAGATCCGAGCCGGCGTCCGGCTCCGTCAGGACCATTGCGCCGGTAACCTTGCCGTTCGCGAAGTCGGGCAGGTACTTCTGCTTGATCTCCTCCGAGGCGAAGGCGTTGATCGTGTCGGCGATGCCCTGGAGGCCGAAGATGTTCATCAGCGAGGCGTCGGCGCGGGAGAGGATCTCATTGGCCATCGAGTAGACGAGATTCGGGAAGTTCAGGCCGCCGAAGCGGTGGGGCAGGGTGAAGCCCATCACTTCGGCCTGACCGAGTTTCTCGATTGCCTCGCGGATGCCTTCGGGACGAGCCACGGTGCCGTCTTCATTGAGCTGATTGCCCGTGCGGTCCACGCTCTCAGCCCGCGGGGCGATGAAGTCGGCGCAGAGCTCGCCGAGCGCTTCCAGCACCATCTC
>VGYL01001184.1 GCA_016872975.1 Planctomycetota bacterium | reverse complement strand
ACGTGAGGCGATCCATCGAGTGTGATCTCGAATTGAACGGACCGGGCGGATCGGGTATAAGCGTGGCCGGATGGACATGGAACAATGGAATACGGGAATGAAGTTCGGAGTTCCGCGTTTACGCGGGCCAAGACGGTCCTACCTCCACGTTCCCTTCCGTGTTTACGGAAGGTGGAGCCGGCTCCGCCGGAAGACCTTCAGACCCGCCTGAAGGCGGTACTCCGAACGAGGATTCCAACATTCCCTTTCTCTGAAACTGGAGCCTTGGATGGCTGTACACTTCAAGAAGTATCACGGGCTGGGCAATGATTACCTGGTCATCGACCCGAACGTGCAGGATTTCGCGATGACGGGGGCGAATATCCGTTTGATCTGCGACCGGAACTTCGGCGTGGGCTCGGACGGGATTCTCTATGGCCCGACGTTCGAGAACGATGTGCCGGCGCTGCGGATCTTCAATCCCGACGGCAGCGAAGCGGAAAAGAGCGGCAACGGCCTCCGCATCTTCGCCAAGTACCTGTTCGAGAAGCAGTACGTCCGGCTCAAGCGCTTCAAGATCAAGACGCTGGGCGGGATCGTGGACGTGCAGGTCCAGGACGAGACCGCCAACCTGATCCGCATCGACATGGGGAAGGTGACGTTCATCAGTGACGAGATTCCCGTGGCGGGCCCGCGGCGGGAGGTCGTGAACGAGGTCCTCGACATCAATGGCACCGAGTATAAGGTGACCTGCCTGTCCATCGGCAATCCGCACTGCGTGATCCCGATGCCCCAGGTCAGCGAGGAGAAGGCCCGGGCCCTGGGACCCTTTGTCGAGAACCACAAGCTGTTCCCCAACCGCATCAACATGCAGATCGTGCGCGTGATCGACCGGGCCAATATCGACATCCGCATCTGGGAGCGCGGGGCCGGTTATACCCTGGCCTCCGGCAGCAGCTCCTGCGCCGCGGCGGCCGCCAGTCACAAGCTGGGTTTCGTGGACCATGATGTCACCGTCCACATGCCGGGCGGCACGCTCCGGATCGAGATCGCCGCCGACGGCCAGATCCGGATGACCGGGCCGGTGGAAGGCGCGTTCGAAGGCTGCTTCCACAAAGACCTCAGCCAGAGGATCTCCGGATAGATGTCAACCATGTGGCCCAGACTGAGACCGGCGACCAATGCCGATCGCCAGCAGATCACGACGTTGGTCTACACCGTCCTGGGTGAGTATGGCCTCACACCGGACCCCCAGTATACTGATGCCGATCTGAAAGATATCGAGCAGTCCTACCGGCAACGCGGCGGCGTGTTCTACGTATTGGAGACAGAGGACGGCGCCATCATCGGCTCTTACGGCCTGTATCCGATGCAGCCGGGCATGTGCGAACTGCGGAAGATGTACCTGCGCCGGGACTATCGCGGCAGGGGCTACGGCCGGCAGATGCTGGAGGAGGCCTTGGCCCAGGCGCGGCAATTGGGACTTGGAAGAATCACGCTGGAGACCGCCTCGGTCCTGAAGGAAGCCATCCGTCTCTACGAGAGCTACGGCTTCCGGCCCTATCGGCCCGACCATCTCTCCCGCCGCTGCGATCAGGCCTACGTGCTCGACCTGACCCCGTCATGACACGCGCTGTCGTCAAACGGCGGCGCGGCTTGTTCTCGTTCGTAGTGGCGTCGTTAGACGCTATCTTCATGCTCTTGCGAGCACACTACAAACGAGCCTCGCAACCGCCCCACACGGCGTTCGACTCCGCCTTCAGAGATTCTCTTCGATCATCTCGCGGGTGAGGATGACTTTGCCCTGGTCGCAGATGTCACAGCGGCGGACGACCCGGGCCGGCAGATCCCGGCCGGTGGCGATCGGGCCGCCGTAGATCACGACATCCTCGCCGATGAGGTCGTCCAGGTTGATCTCATTTTCATGCCGCTCGGGCCCCGTACAGTGCACTTTGATGATCTTCGCCATAACCATACTCCGCCATTTCCATCGAACGACATTGGGCTCTGATGCCTCCAGAATACCGTTTCCTCCCACACCTGCCACGCAAAAACCGCCAGGCCCCTCAGTTCAAGTTTCGCCCTTTTTGAGGGGTAGTTTGCGGAAAAAGAAAAGTCGGCCTCCATGCCGAAAATTAGGACAACAGGGATGCGTTCGAAAAATCCCAAGGTCCCAATTGCAGGGAGGCCGAACATGGAATGTACCTCATCGTTCACGGCGTTGCTATGGGAATTGCGCAGCGTTTTTACGCAACCGAGCTTCCAGATTTTCTTATCCCTG
>VGYL01001183.1 GCA_016872975.1 Planctomycetota bacterium | reverse complement strand
GGGCGTTGGGCTGGATTCGCTTGGCCAACTCCGCGTCCGTTCCTTGCAGCAGGATGCCGAGCGCCAACGGCACGGCCACGTCCACGATGAGTGAGACCGCAGCGTTCATGCCCGGCTCGCCCTGGTAATCCGCAGGATCCACGGCATTGGTATAGTCCAGACGGGTATCTTGCTCCGGCCTGCTGAAGCCGCCACGGAGGCATTCCAGGCAGAAGGACGTGCGGCCGGGCAGCACGTAGAGAACCTCACCGCCCCGAGCCAGCTCATAGCAACCCGGGAAGATCGCGGGAATGCCGCGAGCGAAGGATTTCTGGTTCATGTGCAGCTGGCACCTCAACCGATCAGTCGCCCCTATGACCAGGTGAACGCCCTGAAATGCCTGGTTGAGGAGCGTTTCGTTTTCCGGGGCGCACAGATCTACCGGGTAGCTTTCGACGCGGATGTCGGGGTTGACCCGATGGAGTCGGTCCGCCACAAGCTGAGCTTTGAGGCGCCCGAGGTCCGTGAGATCCCCCTCGTGCCGCATGACGTTCTCGATCTCGAAGACGCCTGGGTCCGCAATCCTGATGTGGCCGACCCCGGCCTCGGCGAGAAGGATGGCCATGCGGCTGCCTACGCTTCCCACGCCGAACAGGAGCACGGACGAATCCCAAAGGCGGTCCCGCGCGGCTTGGTCGAGCGGCATTCGCTTATACAGGTTGGCCAATCGGTCCACTTGCACCGCGGCTTGGATCCATTCGCGAATCCAGATCCAGACGGACACGTTCTGGCCGCGGGTGGCCAGGACGCGGAGACCCGGCGGCGGGGCTTCGTGGGCCCTGGGCGGCTGGGACTTGACCTGGCCGACCTGGGGCAGGCCCATTCGAAGGCCCTCTTCGCCGAACAGGTTCGCCACGCCCTCAGCGTCACGAACCACACCGTGGATCGGCGCGTCTTCGGCGATTCCACCGGATGCAAGATGCTTGTGGAAGTCCTCCAAGAGTATCGCCTTCATGACATACGCTCCTTTCGCACGATAGACCCATCTTCCGTGGTCGCGCCGCAGACAAGTCCGCCTAGATTCGGCCATCCATGCCGTCGCGGTAGATGGTAGTGTCGCCGAACGAAGACCCTTCGCAGAGGCCATGCGATCCTGTGCGCCATCAACAGGAGGGCATCGCTTACAGGACAGTGCCGGCGAAGCGCGGTCAGGGCCTCCTTGACCAGATCAAGAATTCGGCCGTCCGAGTTCCACGCCAAGGCGCGGGTCAGCGGCGGAATCGGCCGCGTTCGCCGTCCCAGGTAGAGCGACGGCGGATTCAACGGATACTCACGCGGCGGGATGCACAGCAGACGCCCCCAAAACGAATCGAGGTGAATCAGGAGCCTGTGGTCCCCTTTTCTGCGAAGCGTGGTCACTCGGAAGCCAGCGTCCCGCAATTCGGCGACCTCCGCGTTGATCCGGGCACGCCCAGAGGGTGTGAGGTACGACAGGAAGCCGGGATCGGCCCACATGTCCGAGGAATTCACCGGTATCGTTTCCGGCTCCTGGGCCAGGGCCTCGGCAACGGCCGGGCTGTCGTCCGGCACGCGCATCAGTTCCACCTCTCTGAACGAGCGGTCGCCGGTTTGGAGCTCAAAACCGCGAAGCGCGACCGGGCAATCCGGCTCAAACGCTCTGCCGTTCAGAACCGCGATGACCACGAGCACGCGGCCACCGAGATGATCGAGGAACTCTCGCGCCTGGTTGAGGTCGCCGTGGCTCGGGCGGGACAACACGCCTGGATGCAGATGGTAGGTCCCCCTCCAGCGGACCTTGTCTCGGAATTCCGAGGCCACCGAATCGAACTCGGCCTGCTGGTGGTTCGGGTCATCAGTAAACCGGAAGGGGAGATGTTCGGCTTTGGGCCCAGGCTTGGTTGCCGCCACGATGACGGGCTGCGACCGAGGCCCAATGAGGAGGCCGCCCGTCTCGAACCGCCCTTGGGTGGCGCGGACAACCGATGTCATCGTCTCCCACGCGCTCTCTGTGATCAGGTATGTTTCCATCGGCGTAATCTCACCTTGGGTCGCTCGCGTCTCGACGGCGTTCTGGCCAACGCCCCGTCTCGCGGTATTCTTCGTAGTCCATAGTCCATGCCTCCACCCAATCCAGGATCACCTTCCCCGACAGATGAGGCCCGGCCATAGAGGGCGGGAAGAGGCAGAGGCGGTTGCTGTGCGAGGGGACATTGTGGGGAGTTCCTCTGATTTGAGGCTCGATGGCATAGGCCCGCGGGCAG
>VGYL01001182.1 GCA_016872975.1 Planctomycetota bacterium | reverse complement strand
GATCCACGGCTTCTGGACCGTCTTCATGAACTCGATGGTCTTCTCGGGCGTCGGCTCCCAGAAGTTGTCCGCCCGGTTGCCGACCACGTCGGGTCCCTGGTCGGGCCGGCGGGCGGACCAGTAATTCGTGTGATGCAGCGTCTTGACGTAGAAGTCCGGGTCGAACCCCAGGGCCTCGGAGTTGATGATCACGTCGAGCAGGTGGGCGCCGAGTCCGCCGGGCACGCCCAGCGACTTGATGTACTCCACGCACTCGCCGAGCTTCTCAACGTGGCCCTCTTTCAGCCAGCGATCGCCGATGACGCCTTGGAGGTAGACCGCGGACGCGCCCCAATCGACGGAGGCCTTGATATTGGTCTTGGGGTCTTCCGGCGTCGGGTGCCCCTCGGCGATCCACTGAATCTTGCCGCCCTGGCTCCAGTGTTTCTTGAAGATCTCCATGGGCTTCTTGCGCGGGTCGGCGATGATCGTGTTGACGCCGTTCTCTTCGAGCACCGCCAGCGTCTCCAGGACCTTGGCCTCGGTGTTGTAGTTGTTCATCAGGTGGTGCACATAGATGAGGTCCCGGGCATGAGCCCAGCCGCTGATCAGGTTCCCGCCGGAGATCAGCCGGCTGATCCGCAGGTTCTTGATCCGCCCCATGGGCATGCCGTTGGCGCCCGGGGCCTCCGCGGGCGGATTCGCACCGCGACCGGTGTCTGCCAGGCCAGTTGCGCCCGCGGCGGCCGCCATCGTGGTCTTGAGGAACTCGCGACGATTGACTTGCTCTGCCATAACTTTTACCCCTGCTTGGTCCTTGGTCATAGGGTGTGCCCTGCACACCGGCTGACCGCCAGTATACCGAGATCGACCCACCTCTTCAATAGACCAACATTTACAGCCACAGAGGTGGCCGGGGAACATGGGGAAGAAGGATTTCGACACGAATTGTGCGGATGAATACGGATTCATACACCGGTAAGCGGCTGCAGATTCCACCATCTCATGGTTGACAATAGCCGACCAGCTTATCCGC
The DNA here is from genome assembly GCA_016872975.1 of Planctomycetota bacterium. Lineage (GTDB taxonomy): Bacteria > Planctomycetota > Phycisphaerae > Sedimentisphaerales > Anaerobacaceae > PLanc-01. The sequence goes on along the minus strand of VGYL01001182.1, from coordinate 1,247 downwards.
TACCTTCTTTATGCTCTCCTGGCTGTCAATCTCCAACAGCCTGATGCTCTCGAAACCCACGAGAGTACCTTGGATCTTGTAGTTGTGCATGCTCTTCGGCTTCCAGCAGCGGATGCCCAACTGACTGCCAATGTGATGGCTTGGCTTCAGATGTATTTGTCCAAGATTGCTGAGGCCGATCGGATGCGAATCCTCCGATGAAGGTGTGTTCGTCTTCCTATCCAGAAATTGGACGTTTCCCATCGCGCCCGCCAACAAGAGCGGAGACGAGAGATTGTGCGCCGTGGGAATGGTCCGGGGCGTGAACAGATGAATCGTCAGCAGTGGTATCCGTGTATCGCGTGAGATGATGACATCGGTGTCCTTTCCCGGCTTCTCCTCTGTCGCAGCGACTTCCTCTTCCTCTTCATCCTCGACTTCGTCCAGTTTGCCTGCGTCCTTGATGTACATGACGGATGTTGTCGCCAGCAGCCGCCGAGTCAAGTTCTTCACCACAAATGTACCCGAGCGCAATCGTTCGATCTTGACCGCAAAGCCAGCGCGCTCCATGTAGCCATAGAGGATGCCGAGAAAACTTTCGATCTCGTCATAGAACTGCGCCAAGGTGTCAAGGGCGTTGAAGAGGTTCTGCTCACGTTCCTCGATTGATTTCACGGGGAATGCCTCCAAAGATTGAGCCACAATTGGGGGTGCAATTTGGCACCATGTTAAGAAAACCTTCGAAGTCAGACGCCAAGACGCGGGAATCTACGACTGGCGACACTTCCGGTGCAACGTGCGCAAAGCCTCCAAAGGCAGTTGGCAGGAAGATGTAGTCGCCAGGGCTATCCACTGTGGGCCAGATTGTGGCAAACCCCACCGTGAGGTTGGACAGAAAGGCAGCCTCAGTGATCGTCGCGGTTTCGAGGGTCTGACGGAGGAAACCGACGAACGAGGGGGGACAGAAAAGGGGAGGCATAATGGCATCAACGCTTCCCACGTTCGCAAAAGCATAACCAGACAAAGAAATTGATCTGCGTTTCCGTAGGGTGGCAAGCAAATCCCCAAGCATGCGTCCTTGTTCGGGGGCCAACGTCTGTCCGTCACAGCCCCCTCGCACCCACGATTCCACCAGAGCGACAACCTCATGCCATTTCATATGGCATGTCCTTGCAGCAAGCTCGTCGGGGTGCTCGGATTCCGTTGGCGGAAACGTCGAGGTGATTTCCAGCCTCGTCCGTGCTACGACCAAATAGTAAACATAATCG
>VGYL01001181.1 GCA_016872975.1 Planctomycetota bacterium | reverse complement strand
GTCTCTCTCGATCCGGCCCCCCCCCGACGCTGCCTGCGGTTTGCCCGCTGCCGACCCTTGTCCGCCTGTGTTCGATGCCATGGTGATTCTCCTTGCCAAAAAACTCCGATCGGCCGCCCGGGACGAGAACACTCGCACGTCCCGGAAGTGACCCAAGGTCCACACAAATCGAAACGCCCGTGTCCACGCAGGAACACGGGCGACTATTCTCAGGCAAACGCCAAATCCTGTCAACCTCCTTCCCGCGTGAGTGCGGTAAGCAGCCGCACGATCTCGCGATAGCACTTGTCGAACGAATCCGCGCGCCGTGCGGCCTGCAGGTCAAAAACGCTGGTCAAAGCAGGCTGATCGATTCTCGGTTTGTAGGGCCTGTTCTGCGGCATGTGATCACGGAGCCACTCCTTGGCACCGCGAATCTCTTGCGGGTCTGACGCGGCAGCCAAATCTGTCGCAAGACCACGTCTGCCACGCAACGACTCCGCCGCGGCGATGAACCACGCCTCATACTCCTTGTTGGCCATCACCAGTGATATCTCCATGTCAGGACGCGCGTGCCGAGCACGTTTGAGCCAAACCGGAGCATCATTCTTCGGGCAACTGCCCGCCCAATCGCAATCGACCAAAATGAAGATCCCTGCGCGCTTTCCAATACGTCGAGCCACGAACTCGACACTCTTCTCAAGCTCACCCGTCTTTGCCAAGAGGTTTTCCGGAATTGACAGGACGGGCTGCACGTGGACAACCAGACTCGGGTCGAAAGTAGCCGCGATTCGGCGAAATAGGATCGGAAGCGACTCCTTTTCGCCCCGGCCCCCTACAATCGCCGCCACGCGGATCTCGCTCACGACGCGCTTTCTCCGAAAACCTTCAGTTGGTTAGCCGGCGTGGCGTCGATCTCGTCGATAGCCGGCACCAATTGCCCATACCTGAGCAACTCACCCGCCGTGTACAAGCGGTCCCGTATCGCACTGCGTCCTGCTTCCTCCAGGGGACCTATCTTCGTTTCGCCGTTGCGGTTGGCAACCCCCAGAATGGATTGCCCTTGCACCTCCTTATCCTCAAGAAGATCCGGGCTGTGACTAGTCACGACCACTTGCGTGCTCCTCGCCGCCGTGTACAACGCGTCCCTCAAGACCGCGGCGGCTTCAGGATGCAAAGCCACTTCCGGTTCCTCGATACCCACCAGCGGTACATGTTGAACACCGCCGTTTACCGACTGAAACAGCGCGGTCAGCACGCCCAGAGCCCGCAGAGTACCATCCGACATGCTCTCCGCAAAGAGACTCCAAGGCAACTCGTTTGTGCCTGCCGCCTGTTTGAACTCAAGGGTCTCCTTCTTGAGAATGCGTCTGACAGACACATCCTGCAGTCCGGGAACGATGTGCGCCATGAATTCGACAATCTGATCCTTGACCTCAGGATGATCTTTCTCAATAGAATTCAGGACACTGGCAAGATTGCCCCCATCCCGGCGCAGGACTTCGCCGGAATCAGGCGTCTGCAAACCCCGAATCGCATTGGGATTGAAGTTGTAGAACCCCATGTGCGACAAGGCATCATAGAGAGGACGGAATTCCAGCAACGTGGAAGCGGCCACCAAAAAGAGCCGATTGGGTGCTGCGGCCGGCACGAGCGACGGTCGGCTCTTCACGACTTTGCCTCGCGCCACCTGGTAGAACCGTTCGTTCGCAAGGCCGGGACTGCAGACCCAGCATTCCTCCTGTTGCACTTCCGAACCCCCTGTCGGCAGTGCGCCGATGCGAAATGCATAGTGGCCCGAATCCCCATTGGAAAGCGTGTACTCCAGGCGCGCTCCAAAATGCCCGGAGTCTCCTGACGATCGCCACCGGATCTCGGCGATCCCGCTACGCTCGCGCAGCGCTTGGTCCAGAGAGGTGTTGAGGGATTCTGCCACGAACCGCAGGGCATCGAGGAAATTGCTTTTGCCGGCTCCGTTGGGTCCGACCAGGAAGTTCAGCGGACCGAGCTTCACCGAGCAGTTGGCGATGCTCTTGTAGTTCTCCAATACCACGCGACTGAGAAAAACGGGGTCCGTCATACCCATGATCCTACCCGGTTTGCTGACCCACCGTCAATGCGAAACGTACCCGCGCGTACGAGTGCTTGGCAATGACCGGCCCGAGCGGCACGGATCTGCGGTAGAGAGCGGGGCCAACCGCAGTTACCCGTGGTTGGCCCCGAGTCGATCAGAGATGACAGAAAATCCGTGTGCTATCCCAGCTTTTTGACCAGCATGTCGCGC
>VGYL01001180.1 GCA_016872975.1 Planctomycetota bacterium | reverse complement strand
CTGGGGCACCGGTTGCTGGGGTGAACGCACGGATCATACGATCCCTGTGCCGGGGGTGACAATCGTCATTTGTAAGGAGCCGGCCGGATTATTTGCGTGATCCGAGGCCCCGGCAGGAGAAAGGCTCGTGGGCCGTGGCTCGTGGCCCGCTGCGATAGGCTCAAGACAGGCTTGACAACGGTTCGCTGATGGGAAAGTGCACCCGGAATTCCACCCCTCGCTACAGAAGGACCCCTGCTTCCGCGAAGGCCCGCACCAGCAGGTCTGAAACGCCCGCCACTTGGGACCATGTGATCAGGTAGCTCCGGTCCAGCGAATCGCCCTGGACCTTGACCACGCCCAGGATATCGAGCCATTGTCTCTCGGAGATCCGGCCCCCCATCTCGTACCACCGGAGCTTGCTCAGAATGATGTCCTCCGGGGAAGAGACGTAGAAGACAGAATCCGGATCCTCTTCCACCAATCGATCCTGGCGCTTGCGGGCATTCGCGGCCTGGTGGTACGGGTCCTGCTTCGGGACGAACACATCGACCTTCATCATCGTCTCCAGGTGGATCAGATTGAAGGAAGAGGAGTGGGAAATGGCGTCCTGGATCATCTGCTCGTCGAGGTAGTATTCTTCGCGCAGGAGTCCGGCCAGCGAAGCGACCTGGGCGGGGGCGAGGTCGACCACCACGTCCACATCCATGGTGGCCCGCGCCAGGCCATAGACCGAACTGGCGATCGAGCCGCCGATGTAGTAGGGAATCGACAGCCGGTCGAACGCCTGGATGACCGGCTTGAGCGCCAAAACGATATCAGGATTCTGCATGGCTTCTCTGGCTCTCGTACCGTTGGAATCGATCCGCCAGCTCCGGCCCATATTGGTAATAGACGAACAGGCCGCGGAGTTGGACGTCCGTGAGATCCCCGTGCCGGCGGACAATCGCCCGCCGGGACAGACTCAGAGTCGTGGCCGACAAGGACCGGACTTGCGCGAACTTCTGAGCGGGGGTGGCGCGGCGCAACAGGGCGATCCAGGCCGCTTCCATCTTGACGTCGGTGTCCGGAGATTGCCTTTTCATTTCACGTCTCCCAAGAACTCTGCCTTGGTATAAGGCAAAACCGAGCCGCTGTAAAGGGGCAAACCATTTCCTTCAAACTTGAAACCCCAAACTTCAGACTTCTTCGATGCTCTTACGAGCACCTTACGAACGAGGGGCCGGGCGGTTGGTCAGGTAGACGCCGGACAGGACGAGGACGGCCCCGACCGCCAGGGACGGGGTGATCGGCTCGCGGAGCAGGAAGAAGGCGAGCACGACGGCCGAGATCGGGACGAAGTTGATGAACAGCCCCGCGCGGGTGGCGCCGAGGAGCCGGACACCCTGGTAGAACCAGACGAATCCGAGCACCGTCCCGAACACCGCCAGATACGTGATCGACAGCCAGTCCAGGGCACAGGATTGGCGGATGGTCCGGGGAAGGCCCTCGCAGAGGGCCGCAGGAGCCAGAGCGATCGCGCCGGTGAGCGACGAGTACGCGACGCAGACCAGCGGCGTGAGCCCGCGCATGGCGACCCTGCCGATCAGGGAATAGGCGGCCCAGCTCAGGACGCAGCCGAGGATGAAGAGCTCGCCCGGTCCGATGCCGCCGGCGAGGATTTGCCGCAGGTCGCCTCTGGCGATCACCACGGCGGCCCCGAGGATGGACAGCGGGATGCCCAGGGCCTGGATGAGGACGAGCCTCTCCCGGAGAAACAGGGCCGAGGCGACCGCGATGAACGCCGGACAGGTCGCGACGATCAGGGCCGCCCGGCCGGCCTCGATGCGACGCAGGCCCAGGAAGAACAGCACGTTGTACGCGAAGACGCCGGTCAGCCCCAGCAGGACAATCAGCACCAGTTGTCGCCGGCGAAGGGACGGCAGCCGGCCTTCTTGGATCCGGGTCAGGCTCAGCAGCACCGCACCGGCCAGCGCGAAGCGCAGGAACGCGATACTGCAGGGTCCGAGGTTCTGCGCGACCTGCCGGCCGGCAATGAACGTACCGCCCCAGAACAGGGCGGTCAGCAGGAGCTTGCCGTAAACCGCCGGCCGTTCCAGGCTCGATGAGAGTGTCAAGTCTGAAGTGTGAAGTTTCAAGTGTCAGGTGTCCTTCCGACGGCAGTCAGAAATGGAGTTCTGCAAAATGGGGTCGTACCTCATGATGTTGGCAGAGAATAGTCGAAGAATTGGGCTTCCAGGGGCCTTTTTGCCGATCTGTTATGTGTCTGATAACCGATTTGGGC
>VGYL01001179.1 GCA_016872975.1 Planctomycetota bacterium | reverse complement strand
GCTGCTGAAAGCCGGGGCCGACCGCATGGTTGGGGAAGGCTACATCTCCCTCCAGGCCGAGAGCCATCCCGTGCAGTTCCGCAAGGTGGAGCTCCTGCCGTTGGAGCCATAGCTCCAAACACACCACGCCAGCGGGGAGATCGATCCAAAATCCAAAGCACCGAGGTTCAAGACGCCGGCGCCGGGCGAGAGCCGTTTTGAATTTTCTTCGGTTTTGAGAATTGGAATTCGTTTCGAGTTTCGTGCTTCGAATTTCGACTTTCCGCCTCGCGCCTCCTGTACCGTCGATCCCTTTCGCCGGCGGCGACGTAATGAAATGGTCGAGGATCGATTTCCTGGGTTGCGTGGGAAGGCCGTGGTCGGATGAATGTGAGATTTCGCCGCGTGTTTCGACGACCGTCCACCCTTCGCAGACTGGTTGGACTGTGGATGGGCAGTATTCTGCTGGTCTGGGCTCTGTTGGTGGGCGGCTGGTTTGTGGCCGCGAACAGGCTCTCTGCGATCAGCGATCGGGTGGTTACGGATGTGCACGCGCTGAGTGAGATGCGGCAGTTCGAGAGCGACATCATCGGTCATCGGCGCGAGTATCTCCTGTGGAGGGCCACCGGTCTCGCCTATCATCTCGAACGCAGCACCGAGCGTCTCCGGGCGGCCGAACGGGAAGCTGCGGAGCTCGATCCGTATGTGACCACCCCGGAGGAGCGGTGACTCTACGGACAGATCCGGGACCGAATCCGCGTCCTGCGCGAGCAATGGCCGGCGGCCATGACAGAGGATACCGAGCTGGAGGCGCAGTGGGTCGATGACCTCCTGGCGCTCGTGGGAGAATTCCAGGAGCAAAACGCCCTCCAGATGGAGGAGGCGATTCAGGCGGCGGAGCGCGTGCACACGCTGGTCACGTACGGGGCGATCGGTCTGTCGGTGGGCACGATCGGTCTGCTGCTGGCCGGGGCTTGGAGCCTCGTGCGCCGGGTCCTGCACCCCACCCTGGCCTTGACCGCCACGGCGAGCCGCTTCGGGCAGGGCGATTTCTCCGTCCGGGCGGCGGTTCTGCATGACGACGAACTGGGAGCGCTGGCGCGGACGTTCAACAACATGGCCGGCGATATCGCCGACCGGGAGAAGGACCGCCTGCAGTTCGTGGCCATGGTGGTGCATGATCTGAAGAACCCGGTGCTGGCCATTGAGATGGCCGCACGCCTGTTGGGTCGGCCGCAGAGCGAGGAAAAGGACCGGCAATTCTGTCTCGACGGCATCAAGGAGGAGGTCGCACGCCTCCGCCGGATCATTCGGGATCTTACCGATGATATCCAGATCGTGAACGGCCGCTTCTCCATCCGCACCACCGAGGTGGACCTGGGCCTGCTGGTCCGCCGGCTTTTGGAGACCCGGAGCCAGGCGTTTTCCAGCCACGAGATCCTGGTGCGGGCCGAGGACGGCTGCCTCATCCGGGGGGACGAGGGCCGGCTCGAGCGGGTGCTCACGAACCTGGTGTCCAACGCCGTGAAATACAGCCCGCCGGGGACCCGCGTGCGGGTGTGTGTCCGCCCGGAGAGCACGTGGGCCGTGCTGACCGTCGCCGACGAGGGGCCCGGTATTCCGCCGGACGATCTGAAAGTGCTGTTTCAGCCCTTCGGACGCGGCCGCTCCGCCCATACGCTCGCGGAAGGCACCGGGATAGGTCTCTACGTGGTCCGCCAGATCGTCGAGGCGCACGACGGCGTGATCGAGGTCCAGAGCGAACCGGGCCGGGGGGCGACGTTTCAGATCAAGCTGCCGCTGGTGGGCCGGTGTGAACCCTCTGTCTCTCCTGCCGGCAAGCCAGCGCGGTATCGTCAATCCTGAGCCGGGTATGCTCTTACGAGCACACTACAAACCCGGGCCGTCTGCCTCCACAAAACGTAGTCGCACACCGCTCGCGCTCCTGTTCTCTTTTGACCATGCCGGAGTCCCTTTCGCGTGGTATAATGGCGCCGGCAGGTACCGTGCGCATCTTACTCGATGGAAGGAGTACTGGCGTGATGAGCACACGAGTGAGCGCCGTCGCGTTAATCATGATCGTCGTTATCTCGTTGCAGGGAAGGGCGGCTGAGGCAGCGTCCGTCGCTCGGCCCTCGGCGCAGGCAGGCAAAGCCTCCCCGGCGCAGACAGGAGAGCACCCCGCGCCGCCCGATCGATCGGTGGCATTGTCGTACCAGTGCCGGACCCTGCGGGTGGCGCTGGAAGATCTGATCGCGACCTTCGGGACGCGGTACCCCAAGGGGC
>VGYL01001178.1 GCA_016872975.1 Planctomycetota bacterium | reverse complement strand
TCCGGCTTCATGGCCTTGAGCTTGGCCGGGACGAACGCCTTGACCTGGGCCGCCGTCAGACCCCGATTGTAGATCCGCACGTCGTCCATCAGGCCGTTGTATTCATCGCCCGCCGGGGCGGTCGAATGCTTGGTGCCGATGAACAGCGGCCCGGTGCTCGTCGTCATCGTCCCGCCGGCCGCCATGGTCGCGACCTCGTTGCCGTTGAAATACAGCTTCATCGCGCTGCCGTCGTAGGTGGCCGCCAGATGGGTCCACTCCCCCCGGACCGGCAACACTCCCTGGGGGAACAACTCGCCGACCCCGGGCAAATGGAACTTGGTGTTGTGGCCCCACTCCTTGATGAGCCGATACTGATTGTCACTGCCCTCGGTGCTCTTCTGGATGATCCGGTTGTTGCCCGTCCACTTGGGATTGACCCAGGCGCAGATCGAGATCTGGTCCGTCGGGTTCAAGCTCGCGTGGTTCGGGACCCGCACGAAATTGTACGGTCCGTTGAACGACAGGCAGGTGGTGCCGTCGTGGCTCTCGGCCCAGGTCACCGGCCCGCTGAGCGTTCCATCGTTGTTGTTGCCCGAGGAATCGGCGGCCTTCGTGCCGCTGCCTTCATTGAACTGCCACCAGCCAACCAGGCCTGGTTCCGCCGCCCGGGTCGCCACGACCATTCCCGGCACGGCCAAGAGAACGAGATACATCATCTTCCTGCTCATGAATGTCTCTCCTTCATACCAGAACCTATACTCCCATGCCTTGGTCACACGCCAAGACCCCTTCGGCTCCCGCGTGCAATAGTCCCCGCGCAGAACCATCCCCCGCCGCGTGCCGCACAGGTCCGTCGCTCGACACGCGCTCGCCACGACTTATCGACACAAACTCCCCACCACTTGTTCGAATAGGATTGGCTCACCTCCTTTCCATGAAAAGCCGATCATATCGGTTTCCCCGGCGCGGGGTACGGGATCCGCTGGCGCCAAACGGGCGGAATGCCGGCGAAAGGCCTGAGACATGCCCCCTCACTCCCCCGGTCACCCTGTATCCGGACCTACGTACCACGTCAGTGCCTCCGACTCTGACCCGTTGTGCCGGTTCGGGACCCACTTCCCGCCATCCGTTGAAGCGGCTTGGGAGGGGCACCCGAACCCTTACTCCCGATGCGTGCGCGACTTAACGACAACCAGGCTGCCAATGGCGCCGCCCGGGAAACCCGTTCGTAGTGTCACTACAAACCAAGGCCGTCCACCTTGACGGTACCATCTACCACTGCATTATACCATGCTCCCTCCGCGCACGCAACAGGATTATTCTGGGACTTTGCCGCCGGCGCGCCCCGCCTGGCAGCCTGTCCATGGCCGGTATGGAAGGAAAAGGGGACATTCTCCTTTTCGTCTTAAGGAAGAGAAAAGGAGAATGTCCCCTTTTCCGGCGGTGGTCTCGGTCCGGCCGGGGCGCCCGCACGGGGACGGTCAGGCCCCCTCACCCCTTTTGCAGGTACGTTGCCGCAATCGTGGCCACCGAGCGAAAGGCGAACCGGCCGAGTTCGACCTCCGGCGGAGGGAGGAACAAGACCTCCGCGATGTCAGGCTCTCTGGGTCTGGCACTGGCGACATCGGTCGCCTGGCACACGAATCCCAGGTCCAACGTCCGATATCGTACCCCCATGAACTCGTAAACATTCGGCCACGAGCCCAGGTAGCGCAGGGCGGTCACCTCCAGGCCGATCTCCTCGCGGATCTCCCGCCGCAAGGCCTCTTCCGCCGTGTCGCCCGGGTCCACGAACCCGCCCGGCAAGTCCCATTGGCCCTTGCCCGGCTCCTTGCCCCGCACCAGCACGACCATCCGCCCCTGCTCGTCGACGATCACCCCCGCGACCGCCGCCGCCGGGTTCAAATACAACTCAAACCCGCACACCTCGCACCGCAGCAGCTTGGCCCCCACCACCCGCAGCGCCGCCGCCGCACACTTCGGGCAGTACTTGAGCACGCTTCCCAGCCCGGCCTCAATCTCCATAATTGACCTCACAGATTGTCATGCAGCACTTGACAGTTCCCAGCCAACTGTCCACTGTGAGCCGTCAACCGCGACCTGTCAACTGGGAACGTATTCAGGCGGCGTTCGGAGTTCCGCGTTTGCGCGGGTCAGACAGTCCTGCCGCCATTTTCCCTGCGAGGGTGTGTGAAAAGGGGGCCTGGTTCAGACCCGGGTAACAGTCTGGGTGGGTGGCAGCGGCAAGGCCGAAGGCTTTGCGCAGGTCTTGCCGATGGCGGCC
>VGYL01001177.1 GCA_016872975.1 Planctomycetota bacterium | reverse complement strand
AGCGCCTGCCGATCCGCCAGGAACTGGGCCTGCGTCGCCACCTCGATGTCCCATTCCGATACCGTCGTATCGCGGAGCCCTACGCGAGCGAGCCGAAGGCATTTCCTTTCGGCGGACAGGTGCGCGAGCTGGTCCCAGATGAGTTTAAGGAATCTGTCATCGTGCGAGAGGACGATGACCTGGGTACAGGCCTCGCCACATTTCTTGATCTTTTGAACTGTACAGTTCTTCCGGAAGCTGTCCTGGCTACTGAAGGGGTCATCGAAGACCACCATCTTCGCGGCCTTGTCGGGACCGTGGTCCAGCTGGGCCAGAAAGAACGCAAGGGCGAGCGTGCTCTTGTCGCCGGAGCTCAAGGTGTTGCGGAAGCTTGGCCTGTCGAGAGGGGTTCTCTCGTCCCCCAGATCAACGGCTGTGTCGTTAATGAGGATCTGGTAGCTGGAGCTGGCTACGCCCCCCGGGTAGCCGTGCCTGGTTCCGGTGACGCGAAATCCCGCGTGGAAGTCGTCGAGCAGCCGATTGATCGTCTGTTCGTACCGGCCCATCACTTGGTTCGCATAGTCGTTCAGCTTCCTCTTGACACCTTCCTTCTGGTCTTCGAGCGCCTTCTTGTCCGCCTGGGCGGACTCGTAGGCGTGGCATGCTGCCCTGGCGTCCGGCTCGTGCCGCTTCTTCATGGCGCGTAGGCGCGTCAGGGCGCTCTCCACGGTCCTCGCGTCGGCCGCGGCGGTCGCGGCCTTCTTCGCCGCGATTGTGGCATTCGCGGCCCGGACAGTCTGGTTGTAGGAGGCGGCCCCAGCTTGTATCGCGGCAAGGGCAGCCTTGGCGGCCGTGAAGGTCGGATCCGCGGCCACATGCTCAAGGGGTGTGGCGGCCTTCCGGTCCAGGAGAGCGAGGGCGGCTTGGCGAAGGGTCCGCAACGCCTGCCCTGCAACCCCTTCGCCGCCGTCCAGGGCAGGCGCCGCGATCTCACAGTACCGGGACCAAAACTCCACGCCCGCCGCGTTCTGGTCCAGAAGCCTTTCGACCCCCGCAATCTCCCGGTCGCCGAATCCGTCTTCAACCTCCTGACGGAGGGTCGCGATCTCGATCCGCAGGGAGTTGTAGGCTGCACTGAAATAAGCCTTGTACGCGCCGATCAGGGCGGCGCCACCATCGAGGGCCTGACCGCAGAACGGGCAGGCGTTGTCCCGTATGTAGCCGAGACCTTCGGACAGCCAGGTTTCACCGCGGTCGTGCATAGCGTGGGCCTTGATCTGCTCGGCAACACGCCGCTCGGCATCCGCGGCGATGCCTTCGATGGTCTTGCCTAGCAACATCTCAAACCCGGCCGAGAACGCCGGCAGAGCCATCTCCGACAAAGCGGCGCGGTTCTTGATCTGGTCCGCCTGCTTGACGGCCTGGAGTTCCATTTCCTTGTCGGCGATCTTGGCGTCTACCTCCGGATCTTCCCGCAAGGCCAGAAAAGCCTCGACGGCCAGGCCCTGCGGCAGGAAAGCCTGCACAGCCGCGAGCCTCTCTCTGATGTCCGTGCTCTTCGCCCGGCTTGCCGCATCGAGATCTTCGATCTGGCGCGCTAGATCCACGCCCTGCTTGCCGACGATCACCCTGTACAGGTTGCGCTTGTGATCGAGGCCAACGGCGTCGCCCGAATAGACGTTCTCCGATACGAAGGTCGAGTCGAAGATGGCGAGCTCTGGAACCGTGGTGCTCCACGCGCCCTTGCTGAAAGTGGCGGTCCCGCCACCCAGAAGCACCTTGATCTCCGGCGCGTCACCGGTCCCGAGCGTGGCGCGCCCGAGCACGTGGGCGGGCTCACCGGACTGAAGGGAGCGGAGAACGGCGCAGAGCGTTGTCTTGCCGCGGCCGTTCTCGGCAAAGACTAGATTGTAGCGCTTAAGCTCAACGTTCCCAGAAGCGCTGTAGTTCAGAAACCGGCCGACGTTCTTGATCGAGACGATCTTGCGAAGCATGCACGTCACCTTGCCGGCTAACTCGTGTCTAGCCTGACCAGCCTTCTATGAAGGCTCCGCTGTCAAGCCCCGTTGATGACCGTGTCGGCGCACGACTCTCCAGTTGACTGCGTGTCGCTGGCGGCCTGCCTTGTGCGTCCGGGCCCGAGGGCCTCGAACGACCTTCTATCCGTGTTGGCCACTCTCAGCCAAGCACCCCATCCTGTGTTCGCTCCGCGGCGAATCCGACAGGCCCTGGGGAAGGGCGCCCCCTCTAACGCGCGGCCGCGGTCGTGCGGCCCGGCTGTACTCCGAGCGCC
>VGYL01001176.1 GCA_016872975.1 Planctomycetota bacterium | reverse complement strand
CCGGCTCCTCCCTGCGGTTCAGTCCGACGCTGGGCACGCAGATGATGTACGTGGCCGTCGCCGTATCTGCGCCATCCCGTGTGGACCGGCCGAGCGAACTGGTTGAGACCCAGGAAGGTGAGAACGGGGAAAGACCGGAGGGCGGGAAGGTGAGAACGGGGGAAGGTAGGGGCACCCCCCCGTGGTTGCCCTCGGAAGGGCAGGCACAGGGGCCTGCCCCTACACCTTCCGACCTTCCTACCTTCTTACCCTCTTCTTCCGTTGCGACCTTCTCCCCTTCTCCCCCGCTCCCGTCCGGCCCCGGGACCCTCCTCGTGCGGGTGGCCAGTCCGCTGACGGAGGTGGACCAGGCGTTGCGCGGGATCTACGCCAACATGCTCTGGGCGGGCCTGGCCATTGCGGGCGGCGCGGCCGTGCTGAGCCTGGCCATCTCCCGCCGGATCAGCCGGCCGATCGTCGAGATCGAGCGGACCGCGGAACGCTTCGCCGCCGGGGAGTTGAATCTGCGCGTGCCCATGCCTGACTCCGCCGAATTGGCCGACCTGGCGAGTTCCCTGAACAAGATGGCGGTACAACTCGGCGATCGCATCATGACGATCACCGAGCAGAGAAACAAGCTCGACGCGATCCTCGCCAGCATGGCCGAGGGCGTCTTTGCCGTAGATAGCAGAGGGTACATCGTCAGCGTGAACCCGGCGGCCGCCGAGCTGCTCGGTCTCTCACCGGAGCGGCTCCAGGGCCGGCCGGTGGAGGAAGCGGTCCGCAATGCCCAGCTTCAGGAATTCGTGCGTCAGATGCTGGCCGGCGTGCCGCCGGAAGAGGCGGATATTTCGTTGCTCGTCTCTCGTCCCTCGTCGCGTGCACAGGACGCAGGACAGACGACCGATGACAACGAACAGGCGACGGGCGACGAGGGACGAACGACGAGCAACGAACGGCGTTTCTTCCGCCTCCAGGGCGCCGGTTTGACGGATGCCCGCGGCCGGCGCAGCGGCGCGGTGATCGTGCTGAACGATATGACCCGGATTCGCCAGTTGGAAGCGGTCCGACGGGATTTCGTCGCGAACGTGTCGCACGAGTTGAAGACCCCGGTGACCTCGATTCAGGGCTTCGTCGAGGCCCTGGTCGAGGGCGGCGTCCAGGACCCGACCCAGGTCGAGCGTTACCTGGGCATCATCGCCCGGCACGCATCCCGGCTCAACAGCATCATCGACGACCTGCTGACCTTGTCGCGTCTGGAGGAGGCGGGAGAACAGCGGGCCCTGACCTTCGCGCACGGCCCGATCCGACCCGTCCTCGAAGAGGCGATCCATCTGTCCGGCGTCCGGGCCGACGAAAAACGGATGACCGTGGAGCTCACCTGCGACGAGGACCTCCAGGCCCGCATCAATCCCCCGCTGCTGGAGCAGGCGGTGATGAACCTCCTCGATAACGCCATCAAGTACAGCCCCGAAGGCAGCCGCATCCGCGTCCGGGCGTGGCGCGTCGGACCCCATGGCTCGTCGCCCGTGGCTCGTGACCTGGAGCACGAGTCACAAGTCACGGGTCACCACGAGGAAGTTTCGATCTCCGTCACGGACGAGGGCTACGGCATCGCGCCGGAGCACCTGCAGCGCATCTTCGAACGGTTCTACGTGGTGGACAAAAGCCGCAGCCGCAAGCTCGGCGGCACGGGTCTCGGTCTGGCCATCGTCAAGCACATCGCCCAGGCCCACGGCGGCCATGTCACCGTCGCGAGCACGCCCGGCCAGGGCAGCACGTTCACCCTGCACCTGCCGGTCTAGTACCGCATTTCACAAGTACCGCGACTATGGTGGTAGATTGCCGCGTTCGGTGAGCCGTGGACTGCTCGTTTGACGCAGCGGTCGAGACCCGCGACTATGGTGGTAGATTGCCGCGTTCGGTGAGCCTCACTCGCAATGACATAGGGTGCTCAAGTATGTCATTGCGAGGAGCTTCAGCGACGAAGCAATCTCTGCCCTATAGTCTCAGGACTTGCGGAATACGGTACTAGCCTCGATTTCCACGGTACTGGAAACCGCTAACAAATCCTGCCGAAGAGGCGGCTGAAGGTCAGGAGAAGGAGAAGCGGAGCCGTTTGTTTCCAAACCAAGGCATGGGGACGGTCTGATCGGTCAACCCCGAAGCAATGAGGTACGGGTTATGAGCGTGCTTGTCGAAGCAGACGACCACTTCCTGCTCGCCCACCTGAACGGTGGCGGAGAGATCGCGCACATTGCGAAAGAGCTTCTTGGCCTGGGCGTGCTGATATT
>VGYL01001175.1 GCA_016872975.1 Planctomycetota bacterium | reverse complement strand
TGCCCCAGTCGCACTTGTAGCGGTCGGTGAAGTAGGCCGGGGGAAACGAGGGGAGGTAGTTCCCATCGGGACCGAGGTGGTTATACACCACGTCCAGAATGACCCCGATCCCCAACTGGTGGGCGGCGTCAACGAAGCGGCGGAAATCGTCGGGCCGGCCGTAGAGCCGGGTGGGGGCGAACAGATCGACGCCGTCGTAGCCCCAGCCGAAGCGGCCGGGGAAGTCCGCGATAGGCATCACCTCGATCAACCCGATCCCTGCGGCGGCCAGCTCGGGAAGCTCCCGGGCGGCGGCCTGCCAAGTCCCTTCCGGCGTGAACGTGCCGATGTGCATCTCGTAGATAATCTGCCCCAGCAAGGCCGGACCGCGCCAATTCCGGTCGGTCCACGCAAACCGCGTCGGATCGATCACCTCCGAAGGCCCGTGCGGCCCGTCGTGCTGAAACCGCGACGCCGGATCGGGCACCAACGTCTCCTCCTCGTCCAAGCGAAACCGGTACAGGACCGGCCCGCCCGGGTCCGCCGTGACCGCTGAGAAATAACCCCCCTCTTCACCGGTCATCGCAATCGCGTCCGCCTGGGGGTGCTCGATCACCAGTTGCACGGCCTGCCGCTCGGACGCCCAGACGCGAAAGTCGATCCGCCCGCCCCGAACCTCCGCTCCAATGGGAAGTCTCCGCCGCCGTCCGGCGTCCTCCGGCGACTTCCTCGGCAGAGCTTCCGTCGCTCTCGACATCGACAACCCCCCTTTGGCGCCCTGGCGCAAGTTCCGCCGGGCGCAGTGGAACCATGTCAGTCTATCCCTCTTTCCCGAGCGCAGTTCGGCCGACCCCGACAGGATTTTCCTCTACGGCGCACCGAAAAAGATGTAGGACAGCCGCCCCCGGCATCCGAGCTCCTCGGTTCAGCCCCCGCGAAGCCGCCCGCCGCGGACAGGTTCCTGGCGACGGTGCTTGGCTCTTGATGCCCTCGCTCATGAGTGTTATGATCGCGGCCATGGAGGACAACAGAGAGCCGCGACCGAGAGAACAGAAGAATAGGACCTATGGGACAGATAGGACCGATAGGACCCATGAACCCCCATTGATCCCCGCCCATGGCGGGTACCGCCGGCTCAAGTCCTATCAGACGGCCGAGATCATCTATGACGCGACGGTCGCCTTCTGCGACCGCTTCATCGACCGCCGCTCGCGCACGCACGACCAGATGGTCCAAGCCGCCCGCAGCGGCAAACAGAATATCGCCGAGGGCAGCCAAGCCTCCGGCACCAGCAAGAAGACCGAGCTCAAGCTCACCGGCGTCGCCCGGGCCAGTTTCGAAGAGTTGCTCCAGAATTCCTGAAGGAAGGCGGCTTCACCGAGCGGCTCTACCACGCCCGCTGCCGGCACCGCCAGGCACCGCCCGCCGGGCCCTTATCCGCCCGGTCCGTCCCATAAGCCCCATCGGGACTACCCGGATGATCGCCACCGCGAAGACAGATGACGGAGATTAGCCCAGCGCGGCCTCCGGCCGCAACCAAAAGACCCTCAACCACGGAGATCACGGAGGGCACGGAGAAGGAGGGAATAGACCCTCGGCAGCACGGTGCCAACCTCCACGAAGCCCCACGTCCTTTCCATGTGGTGTCTTTGGTTCTGCCTCCGTGGTCTCCGTGCCCTCCGTGGTTCCAAACATAATCCTCTCTGCCATCACAGCTTACGTTGTTCTCTCGGAATAATCTGAAGACGCTCTTCAGTTGTTGGGAGTTAGCAACGCAGATTTCAAGAGGGACGACGAGCCGCAGACACGTGATCCGCAGAAATGCCTTTGCGACCGGAGTGCGGCAATCCGCAGACTCCGAACTGGGAACTGAGAACCGAGAACTGACAACTGTCTTTCGCCACAGAGACCCCAGCGCGGCCTGCGGCCGCAACTCAGAAGCATAGAAAAGAAAATGGTAGAAAGGAATATGGGGAGAGCCGAAGAAGGTCTCGTTTTGTTCAGGATTCATCTTCTTTTCTCCCATTTTCCTTTCTCTCATTCAAGATGCATTCCACTCTTCCATGATTCCAGTATTCCACCATTCCAACATTCCACTCTTCCCCCTCTTGGGCTCAGCCGCGGTAGGCATCCTTGCGGTGCCTCACCCGGACGATCAAGACACGGACGGAGGCACGATGAACCTCATAAAGAATGCGTAAGCGTCCGGCGAACCCCGTTCCTCTCGCGCGGGTCCTCGGCATCATTTTTGCTCGCGACGGGTGGTCGATGGCGGGCAGAACGAGGTAGGGTGA
>VGYL01001174.1 GCA_016872975.1 Planctomycetota bacterium | reverse complement strand
TGATCTCTTGAACATCCATGTCCATTCTCCTTATAAACTCATGGTTCACAAGGAGTTATCGACCGCCAACCCTCGCTCGCTTGAGCCTATCTCGCGCTGTCGTAGTAGGTATCCGCGGGCTCGCATCATATAATGGCCGCCATGACGGACATCGCACTGATCGAGATCGATCGGACGCTGGCACAGGCCATCGCCATGGGCCATGAGGCCTTCGAGTTGCACTACGACGCAGGGCTGCGCGAGAACCTGGACTTGGTCCGGGACGTGGTGCAACAGACTCTGGCTCTGATGGCCGCCGTACCCCGGGAGTCGCCGTGGGGCGGATACCTGGCCGTGGACGCGGAACAGCGGTGGGTGGTCGGCACGTGTACCTTCAAGACCGGTCCGCGCGACGACGGCAGCGTGGAGATTGCCTACTTCACGTTTCCCGCCTTCGAGGGTCAGGGTTTCGCCACCGCCATGGCCCACAAGCTCATCGCGGTCGCCCGGGCCGCACCGCCCGTGCGCCGGGTCGTCGCTCACACATTGCCGCAACGGAATGCCTCGACCCGCGTGCTGGAAAAGGCCGGGATGCAGTACGTCGGGGAGGTCGAGGATCCGGAGGATGGATGGGTCTGGCGCTGGTGCTGTGACGTCCAAACGTGATCTGTGCAAACTGACGAAGGGAGGAAAGATGAGACGGACTCAGGGTGTGTGCTTCATCGTGCTGAGTGTGCTGGCGCTGGCCCTCCCGTGCGGGGCACGGGTGTGGGATGTGACCGAGCTGGGAGCCCGCGGCGACAATGAGGCAAACGACACGGCCGCTTTGCAGAAAGCCATCGACAACGCTGCGCAAGCCGGGGGCGGGACGGTCTACGTGCCCGCCGGCGACTACCGGTGCGGACAGCTCCAGTTGAAAACCGGCGTCACGCTGCACCTGGAAGCCGGGGCGACGCTGTGGGTCAGTCCCGCCCGAGAGGATTACCGCCACGGCAACCGCTTTCTCTATGCGCGGGACCAGAACGATATCACGATCCAGGGACGCGGCACAATCCACGGAACCGGCCGGGACGATCTTCAGCGCCGGCGCGGCGACAAGCGGCCCCGACCGGACTGGCGCGTGGGCATTCTCCAGTTCATCGGGTGCCGGAACGTTACCATCCGGGACGTCACGGTGCGCTACAGCGACAGTTGGACGTTCGACCTCGAACGGTGCGAAAATGTCGTCATCGACGGCGTGAGCATCCTGAACAATTACTACCGCGTGAACGCCGATGGGATCGACCCGGTCTCGTGCAAGAGCGTGCGGATCTCCAACTGCTATATCGTGGCCGGCGACGATTGCATCGTGTGCAAGACGCGCGAAGGTTATCCCTGCGAGGATATCGTCGTGACCAACTGCGTGCTGGAATCCATCGCCACGGCGGTCAAGATCGGCACGGAATCGCCCAGCGACTTCCGCAATATCCTCGTGAGCAACTGCGTGATCCGTAATTCGACGGTCGGCATCGGCATCTACATCAAGGACGGCGCCACGGCCGAGCGCATCCGCTTCGCCAACTGCACGATCGAGACGATCCGCCAGCCGGAGCTGGCCAATGAGTCTCTGAAGAACTCGATCTACCCGATCTTCGTGGACATCGAGAAGCGCCGAACGGATTCGCGGATCGGCCGAATCCGCGACCTCAGCTTCTCGGACATCGACATCCTCAGCGACAACGGCATCCTCCTCCAGGGCATGACGGCCGGTCACCTTGAGGATGTCTCGCTCCGCAACATCACGATGCGCGTCGATCGGGCGTTCGATTACGCCACGCGCAGAAAGCACGTGGGTGGTACGGTCCAACCCACCGAGGACCGCCGCCCGACGATCTACGCCCAGAAACCCGCCTACGCGACCGTTGCCAACACCGATGGCCTGACGGTGGAGAACCTGCGGGTCCTGATCCCCGATGAGATCTTCGCCCAACACCCCCGCGGTGCCCTCTCCCTGCACAATGTAGCCAAGGCCACCCTCCGCGACCTCCGCCGGGAGCCCGCCGGAGTGAATTCGGACGTGCCGGTCGTCATGCTGGAAGACTGCCGCAGCATCTTCTTGACCGGCTGCTTCGCCCTCCCGAACACCGGCGTCTTCCTCGCCCTCGCCGGCCCGGAAACCGCCGACATCTCACTCAGGGCCAACGACCTGGCCGCAGCGAAGAGGGCGGTGAACCGATCCGACGAGGTTCCGAGTGGAGCGATCAGAGATTGAAGCTTGAAGTAATGAGTATTTCAGAGCACGGCTTCTGGCTCTT
>VGYL01001173.1 GCA_016872975.1 Planctomycetota bacterium | reverse complement strand
CTGCGCCTCCTCAACCGGCTTCTACCTTCGTTTCGTCATGCGTCGGGCGTCGGACTTCGCAGGCCGGCTACTTGGACGCCGTATGCTCGCTGTGCCGCTGCGAGAGCTTGACCGCCTTGCCCGTCCGCTGCCGGAGGAAGTACAGCTTGGCCCGGCGGACCTTGCCGCTGCGCGTCGGCACGATGTTGAGCACGTTGGGCGAGTGGAGCGGGAATTGACGCTCGACGCCCTCGTTGCCCACGATCCGCCGGACGGTGAAGCTCTCATTGATGCCGCGGCCCTTGCGGGCGATGACCGTGCCGGTGAAAATCTGCGTGCGGGTCTTGTCGCCTTCCTGGATCCGGCAATGGACATCCACCGTATCGCCCACCTCGAAGTGGGGGATCTCTTTCTTCAGACTCTTGCTCTCAACGCTGTCCAGTAATGCGGTCTTCACGGTCAATCTCCCGAAGCTGATCTTTCATCGTGGTAATAAAACCTGTATATTAGCACCACGGCCGGCCAAAGCAACACTTTTTCGCGGATTTTCCAGGAGGGTCCGGGCGCAGCGAGCCATCCTACGCCCCTGGGGACAGGGTTTGGTCGTCCAACCCTGCTTCTGGCGGAAAGCGGAAAATGCCGGGTCGGGCTCCTACCGCGCGAGGCCGGCCGCCAGGACTTAGCCCGCGGCGGAGCTGCGGAGCCCGGTGCCTGGAATTTCGGCGGCGGCCGGCGCTCAGAGGTCGTGCGTGGTGGTCAGGTTCTCCGTGGGCCGGGTGTAGAGGTTCTTCCAGGTAACCGTGACGGCCGGGAGCTTGCGGCGGAGACCGACGAGGACCTTCTGGTAGCCGCCCAGCGTGATTGGCTCGACAGGCAGCCCCGCGATCTCGGCGGTCAGTTCCACCGGTCCGCGATTTTCCAGACACACGAAGGTCTTGCCGTTCGCGATCTCCTGGAGGCGGACCTCGACGAGGCTCGCCATCAGCAGGCGGAGCACCCAGTCGTGGCCGCAGAGCATGTTGTTGAACAGGGCCACGGTCCGGCGGGCGCGGAGGGCCTCCATCACACCCGCACCGGAGCGTTCCCGGGCCACTACCAGCGTCACCGCCTGCGGGGTTTCGCCCCGGGCGGCGTGCACGTCGGAGTTGGCGAAGATCGTCAGATGATGCTCGACGGCCCAGTCGAAGGCGAACGGGTACCACCAGGTGCCGTGGCTTTCGACGGTATTCCAGCCGGAACCGACCACGTCGTTCTTGATCTCGAGCCCCTGGACCAGGCCCTGCGCGATTGCCCAGAGCACCGGTTCGCGCAGGCCCACGTGAGGATGCGCGTACAGGACGCAGGCGCCCGCGGCCGCCAGGGACCACAACTCGTCCTGGTAGAACACCTGGGCCTGACCCCGGGTCTCCGCCCACTGGTGCGGGTTGCGCGGCCGGTAGCCCGCGGCGAAGTCCAGGGCGACGAGATGCTCCTTGCCGGCCAAGCCCGTTTCCATGCCCCGCAGCAAGAGCACGCCCAGGGCCTGGGCCGTGGGCAGGGCCTCCTCGTAGGCGCGGAAGCTGCCGTGGTCGGTGATGGCGATCACGTCGTAGCCATACTGCCAGGCCTCGATCACGCGGTCGGCGGGCGGCACCTTGCCGTCGGAATGGGGCGTGTGTATCTGGAAGTCGCCGCGCAGCACTTCATAGCGGACGGGCTCCGTCCCCCGGGTCGCGCTCGCCATGTCCGAAATCACCGGGAACGGGGCCTCCTGGCGGATCACCATGTCCCGTCCACCGGCCACCGAAGCCCCCAGCGCTATCAGGCAGAACCCCAGGAGGGAAACGGTGTACCATGGAAGGGACTTCACCGCGCGGGCCGCCGGCATGCCGTTCTCACAAACCCTCTTCGGGGCGATCACTTCGAGCACAACCAATCTCCTTCCTACAAATCCGGCAGCGGGCAGGCCAACGGCACAGATGTCCTGCCCGCGGTGCGTTGCCATCTTACTTCGCGGCGCACAAGCCCACCAGGCACCATCTTCCTGCCGGCGTTTGCGAACGTAGTATGTCCCAGCCCTCACAGCCCGGCCAGCCAGGCGATCTCAGCGGCGGACAGGGCCGCACCGTAGACCCGCAGGTCATCCACCAGCCCATGGAAATAGGGCATGCCCGACGCCCGGTTGTCGCCACCGATCGCGTGGAGGGTGCCAAACGTGATATCCGCTCCGGCCGTTGGGAACGTGGCTTCCTGCCGCCCGTCGATATACATGGTGCTGGTATTCGCCACCTTGTCGCGGACCCAGGCGACGTGGTGCCAG
>VGYL01001172.1 GCA_016872975.1 Planctomycetota bacterium | reverse complement strand
CCCCGCAAGGGACGAGTCTGTCAGCGGATGGGGATGCGCCGTGTGTGGCACAAGCAGGGAGCGGCGCCATGCCTCCGCCGGCCGGAGGGCACAGCTTCCCGTGTACGCACCCACAGGTCTTCACGGCGCATCAGCCCCGCCGGCGTCTGAGGCGCGCGTTTCTTCGTCCATTCTTTGCGCGGTCAAAGAATGCACCCGTCGGAGACAAAGGGGCGCAGGTCCTTAGTTCGACTGTTTTAGATTTGTCTCTTGTCTATGTTCAAAGGGGCCAATCGTTTATGCTGCTTCCAATGGTAAAGGCGAGCTAGCTCATTACGCTTGAGTCGTTGCTCGCGTTCGCCTGTGATGCGCCAGGGTGTAGCGCATCCGCACAGACCGTGAAGGATCGCACTGATGCCTTCCCGGATCTGCGGCACGGTGATCGCCGGGGTCCATTTTTTTTCCCCGCCGGGCTTCTGTTACCAGAAACCACGCGGCCAAGAGCGAAAGGATCTGATGATGGCGCCAGCCTTTCCAGTTGCGCACTTCATAGTCGGCCAGCCCGGTTTCACTCTTGGCGCGCTGGAGGCACTCTTCGATGCGATGTTCGGCTTTGGCGGCCCGGGCAAACTCGGCTTCCTCTGTGTCGGGACGCGCATTGGACAGGTAATAATCGGTCTTGATGAGGCGCCCGTCGCGGTCTTTGTAGCGAAGGACGACCAGGACTTCTTCGGGGCCTTCCTGGCGCTTTTCCGTGCGCGTCGCCACGCGTCGCTTGGTGACCTCGACTGTCAACGGACCTTTGGCCCCATCGCGCACATCGACCACAGTCCAGTCTGCTTCGTCCCGTTCGGCCGCCCACGCGTCAACGCCCGTCCACGGACGCTTGGGGCGCTGGCCCCGACCCGAGTATGGCGGCGGATCGGTCTGCAAATCGCGGATCTGCGTATTGGAGGGAACCGCCAGCAAGTAGCGTTCGCCGAGGGCCTTCAACCGGCGGCGATACCAGGACGGACGGCCCATTTCGTCGTCTCCTGTAATCCATCTATGCGGCAGGAGATCGCCGTGCTGTTGCAACATTTCCAAACTCAACTGATGCCGACTGCGAAAACGCACTTCGGAAGGAACGCCGGCCTTTCGCCGTCGCGCCTGATCCTTCGTCCACTCCTTGGGAAGAAACAGACGCGTATCCACCAAGGCGTGTTCATGACGCGACACATAGCCCATGTATACGGCCACCTGGCAGTTCTCAACCTTACCCAGCCGACCACACCACTGCCGGCCAACGCCCACCGACTCCTGCCCCGATTTGGGAAAGGCCGACGGATCAAAGACCAGCACGCCCTCCGGGTCGCCCAAACTCTGCCCTACTTGCCCTACCAACTCGTCTCGCAACAGATTGGCATCCCACGGCGAAACGCCCACAAACCACTGCAGCGGCAGGCGGTCCTGACCAAAACGATAGGCGATCGACTCGACATTCTTGTGCTCCAAATCCGACAACAAGCCTTGCACAAACGTGTGGGCATGCTCGACTTGCTCTGTGCGCACAAAGCTTTTGACAAACGGCTCCATAAAGCGCTCCAACCGCGGCATCACTTCGTCAAAGATCTCCGGCGCCACGGTGCATTCGCCCAACAATGCGTGCTTGCGGACTTCGTATCTCGCCTCCATGCTCAGGCTCCTTCCGTAAAGTGTCAGAACGTCATACCTCACGGAAGATATTAATAAAAAATAATTTACATCATGTCAAGGGAAACCAAACAGTCAAAATAGACAGAACGGCAGATGTGTACAAGGATCAGGGGGAGCGGGTGTCGTTTTTGCGCGGCGAGACGAGCGTGGCATGGAACGGGGCCACCCGGTATTTTCTGGGCTACGAGCTGGGCCCGCACGTGCTGCTGCTTGAGAATTCGACGGATTTTGGGCAACTGGGGAAGTCTTTCGGCAACTTGGAGACCGTATCCGACCGCTTAGATTCGGACGCCACCTACCGCTACCGGATCGAGAGCCTGAAGGTGGACCCGGTGGCCTCGACGGGGGTGAGCACGGCCTTTACCCGCAGCGCAGGCAGCCGGCCGTTCCGGATGCGGGGGAGCGCAGGGTTTCAGAAGCGC
Source organism: Planctomycetota bacterium (assembly GCA_016872975.1). GTDB lineage: Bacteria > Planctomycetota > Phycisphaerae > Sedimentisphaerales > Anaerobacaceae > PLanc-01. The sequence goes on along the minus strand of VGYL01001172.1, from coordinate 185 downwards.
CTCCGCCGGGTGGTGGTGATCCGGTTTGCCGGGCGCGGGCAGCGGGATTTTGTTGTAAACGAGAACGATTACGGCGCGGAGGTGACCCTGACCTACAGGAATCGCATGCGGTCCGGCGGCCAGTTCGATTCGATGGCGAAGGGCTTTTTCGGGCTGTCCTACCGCAAGGTGATTTCTGTAGAAAA
>VGYL01001171.1 GCA_016872975.1 Planctomycetota bacterium | reverse complement strand
AGGGTCGTCCCTGTCGGGCGTGGTACCCCAGAACTGGTCATGCTTAGAGGAGATCTCCACGATGGGCCGCCCTGTGTTCTCCCTCAGCGCCCAGTAGATGAGACGGAAGTTGAAGGCCAGTTTCAGCCGCAGACACCACTCCATGACGGGGATCTGGACCAAATCCCAGTCGGCCCGGCACTTCTCCTTCCGGTGAGGCTTCGACACCATCTTGGCCGCCATGGGTGAACTTTCTCTCCGGATGAGTTCTTGGATGTCGGGATGGTCCGGGAACCGGCAGGCTTGGTACAGGGCTTCCGTGCTCTTCCAGCGCCTGCCGCCCGCCTCAACCTCGAGTGCGCTCATGTTCGAGAGCTTCCCCGCGGGGTCCGCGATCTTGGTGAACCAGAATGACTCCCTCCTAGAGTAGGAGATGATCTGCGTCAGGTCGGTCCGGGAACAGTCTGGGATCATAGGAACCTCTTGCGGGAGGATAGCACAGCGAGTAGGGAACACCATTCCGGCAAGCGCTTCGACAGAGTGATGGAGACAACCGTGGTAGCGGGCCGCTATGCGGCCCTGGCGACTTCACACTTCGGCGCGGGGGTGTTCATCTGCGGCGAAGTTCCCGCCGAGCCGACCCCGCCCGAACCCATCTTCTCGTTTCTCTTCAGCTCGAACACCCCGTTCCGAATGAACCTCCTCATGGTTCTGTCACTCGTATTCTGGTACTTCACCTTCTCCAACACGCACATCCTCAACATCCTGAGTTTCCCCTCATCACTCAGATTGCGTTCGAGCAGAACGGGCCTCCAAAGGTACATCTTGAACCACTTCCACACGTGCCCCTTCGCCAACACCACCCACTCCGAGTTGGAGTTCACCTCACTCATAACCTTCTCCAAGAGCTCGATGCGTGTCACGATATGTTCCATCTCTCGGTCACTGATGAAGTAACCACTTACCTTCCGATCGGTGAACATAGCGGATCCTCCTTGGGGTTGATCTGTGGCAATGGCGAGCAGTATAGACGCCCAGGGTGACATTCCGCGTCATCCGGAAGGGCGCAGCCTTACGTACGTCGTGCCCCGGGCGGAGCCCCGGAGGGCCGCCGTGCCGGGTCAGTCGCAATCCGGCTGCCGGGGTTGAACTACCGCCACCAAGGGAGCCCCCTCTGGATTGCATGCACAGCGTCCACGGCAGTCAAACGGCTAGTGGTTCAGCTGGTTGAGTGTGTGGGCGATGTGCCATTGCTCCTGCGCCCTGGCGTGAAAGTACGACCGTTTGTTCGCCAGAGACTCGGCGGCAGCCAGAAGCCACTGGCGGATAGAGTTGTGTTCGGCCGCAATGCGGATCTGGTCATGGTAACCCTTGGGCAGTTCGATCTTTGCGCCCCCGAGCCTGCTCACAAGGCTCTCGAAGTCCGCCGAACCCGTGAAGACTCTCTGGATCTCCGCGCCGAGGGCTGCATCGCCGGATAGGAACTCCCGCAAGTACCAAGCCGAAGTGTCCGGACGCGAGGGGACGAGCACCATGTCGAGAAAGAGATCGTTGTCGCTCGGTGGCGTGACAACGCGATCGACGGCTGCGCGGACGTGACCGGTGTACTCCAGGATGTAGCCCGACCGAAGCACGTTGGATGCTTCGGGCAGCGAATGCACAAACGCGGGCCAACGCGCAGCAAGCTCATGCGCAGGAACGGTAAGGCCGTTGAGAAGATCGTCCCAATTGCGAACGAGATTGGCTCGGAGAGCCTGCCGGACCTCGCCCGTCGCACTTGCGGGGAGCGCGGAGCAGTCCAACGAGCGCCAAGTGCGGCCATCCGGAATCAGCACATGGCGATCGAAAACCTCGGCAAGGGGCCTCGCTTCTAGAACGTAGTCCATCGCGGCGAAACAGGCCCGTGGGTTCACGAAGAGCTGGAGTAGCTCGGCGAACTCGCGGGGATGGCCCAGCTTCAGGTACATGCCGCTGTCTTCGGGATCCTGTAGCCGGTAGGTGATGAAGACCTTCCCGTCGTGGACGAAGGTGGTAGCGACGCAGGGGTCGTCCATGACAATCCAATCCTTCGAGCTGGCGTCGAAACAACGGATGTCGCCGCCATCGGCGGGAGCGACCTCGTCAACATAGAGGTGGTTGGTGCCCGGTGAATAGAGCACCCCGATCGTGCTGTCAAACAGCGAGTCAACAAACGCCTTGCAGGTCTGCAGCTGAACCTTCGCGTGATCGTCCAACGAGTTCATCGCTAACCTCCCCCTCCTGATTGGATCCAATCAGGACTGTCGCTCCGTCCTGCTGATTCAGTAG
>VGYL01001170.1 GCA_016872975.1 Planctomycetota bacterium | reverse complement strand
ACTTGTCGCGATGGTAGAGCAGCCCGTCACCCAGCAGGCCGATCGGCGCCGGTCCGGCATACCCGTCGACGATCTCCTGGGCGGTCATCAGCCGGTCGGGAGCGATCTTCTGCCATAAACTGTTGTTTGGGCCGGGGATACGATAGCCCGGCCCTTCCTGGGCGTCCCCGGAGACTTCGTCGGGCGCCGTCGCGACATGCTGGTAGACGCTCGCGTAGAACTGGCCGCGTTTGGCATCGAACAGGGCGGCGATTCTAGCAGGGACCACCACCTCCCGGTCCTCGGTCCCTGGGGACAACGCATCGGAGAGGTTGGCGGCCAGGACATCGAGGGAGTCCACGGTGACGATCCGGACGCCCTTCGCCAGGTGCATGGTCTTGGCCAGGGCCACCGCGATGCGCAGGCCGGTGAAACTGCCGGGCCCGATGGCGAGGTGGATCTCGTCGATGTCGGCCGGGACACGTCCGTGGCGGCTCAGAAGGCCGGCGAGAGCGGGAAAAAGCTCGCTGCTGTGCTGCATGGGGCCGGAAAATCGCACCTCTTCCAACAATCCGGGCCCCCGGGCCAGTGCCGCCGAGCCGATCCGGCTGGAGGTCTCGACGGCCAGTATGATCGCGTCCGCGGCCTGGGACGCGGGTTTTTTCCGGTCTTTCGTGTTCATCTCTGGTACATCCCCGACAAGTAGCCCATTCTTACCCGCCCAATTTCCGCCGGCAGGACCGAGAAGCACGGATTGGACTGTCCCGCCGGGGGATATTATCGGCCCGGCAATCTGGGCAAGAATTTTTCTCTTGCAAAAAATTCGTTATTTTAATAGATTAGACTCGTAACTCTGTCCTTCATCCTTGGAATTGGAGGTCGTACATAGCCAACGACGACAAACGGTTTACCACAAGAGGGTGATCACATTATAGGCAGGAGGTTCGGGTTTGGACAGGCCAAGTAGCTACGCGAAGTCTGCGCGAGAGGGGATCGTTTTGACAATCCTCGTGTCGGTCTTATTGAGTGCAACGGTTCTCATGTCAGTGACCTGGTCACAGACCGCGCAGAGCAGTGATGGCGCTTCAACGCGTCATCTGGGTCAGTATCTGATGCACGTGGGACAGGAGCAGTACAACCGCGGCTCCTACGACCAGGCGGTCAAGACCTTCCGGATGGCCCAAGAGCACAAGGATTCCCTGGACCCGATCGAGCAGCGCAAGCTCCAATCGCTCCAGGAGAAAGCGGTGTCGGCCGCCGCCGAGCAGAAGCGGGTCGCGGAGGCGTCGCCTTCCCAGACCGGTCCTGTTTCGGCCAGTCCTCCAACCAGTAGCGGAGCCGGTGACACCACCGGTGCGCCCGGACAGAGCCTCAGTGCGCTCGCATATCGGTACTACCAGAGCGTCGTGGCCTACACGGCCGGCGACCTGGAGACCGCGCAGGCGGGCTTCACGAGGGTTCTGGAGGACGAGTCCCTGCCGACGCTGATGGCCGAGACGATCCGCGGATACCTGGCGGAGATCGAGGCCAAGCAGAGCGGCGGGACGTCCGTGGTGCCGGCGCGCGCGTCGACCGAGACGGCGCCGGCCGTCGGCGTGACAGCGCTGGCCAACACCCCGGCCGTTTCCGGTGCCCCTGTCGCGACGGACACCAATGCGCCGGCGGCGGTGGCCGCACCGTTGCCTGCGAGTGAAGTGGAGCGCATTGCAGAGCTCTACTATCGCAGCTTGGAGCTTTATGGCGAAGGGGAGTTGCTGGCCGCGCGCCAGGGGTTTGTGGAAGTGGCCCGCAGCGGGTTGTTCCAGGCCCCCGAGGGCCGGCGCCCCGAGGACTACGTCATCGCAATCGATCGGCGGCTGGCCGCGACGCAACAGGCCCAGGCGCCGGTGCCGCCGGGCCCGGCGGTGACGCCCCCGATCCCGGTCACGCCGCCGCCGGTGCGGCCGGCGGAGGTCGCGCCTTTGGCGGAGGGACAGACCGCCCCCGAGCAGGGCGGCTCCATCGAGGCCATCAATCGCCGCCGGAACATCATCCGCAGTCATACGGAGGCCGTTGTCAATGACGCGCTCGCGCAGGCCCAGACATCCGTGGCACAAGGCCAATTCGACGCCGCCATGGATCGCCTCGCCGAAGCGCAGCGCGTGGTCGAGGAAGCCCAGTTCTACCTCGGCGAGGAGTTGTATCGCCAGCACACGCAGCGGCTCAACCAAATGACGGAGAAGGTCCAGGAGGCCCGCGCCGAGCGGGATCGGCAGTTGGTCGAGAAGCGGCGCCAGGACGCGGCCGTGGCCCAGAACGAGCTGCGCGTGCAGGCG
>VGYL01001169.1 GCA_016872975.1 Planctomycetota bacterium | reverse complement strand
CCCGGCTGGTCCCCCTACTCGTGTCACTGCCGGTCTCGGCGTCCACGTGGTAGATCGTCTGGGTGGGTCCGGGGTTGTCCTGGACGCGAACGGCCACCCCGGGCACGGCGATCCGAAGACTCTCCATGACCGCCCGGGCGCCGCTGAGCAGCACGTAATACGAGCCTGTGGCGGACTGCAGCGGGATCTCATGGGCTCCGGCCGACAGAGACAGAGGGGCGGACCAGGTCAGGCCGTTGAGCGAGATCGAGTAGAGCAACTGCCCCGGCCGGAACTGGGAGACCTGCGCATTGCAGGGAAACGCGACCTCCAGCCGGAGCGTGCCGCGCACCAGCGGGCCGGGCTGCCCGGCGCCGAGGCGGAAGCTGTACGCCAGGTGTGCCAGATCGTCCCCGCAGTTCATGAAGATCAGTCCCCCGGCGTCCTCGGTCTCGAGATAGGACAGGTAGGGACGGGGCGGGGGGTTGTCGATGTCACCGGGCCAGAAGATCGAGGCCTGGTAACAGTCGTACCGGGCCTTTTCCGTGGAGAAGTCGTCCGCGTAGTCGTCGGCCCGGACCGCCGGGGCCGCCAACGCCGTCAGCACGAGGCAAAGCAGGCCATATCGCATGAAAACTGTACTCGTTGCTCGATTCATCGATGCTGCCGAAAGATGTTGGATCTTTAGGTGGATGAGGCATCCACCTAAAGACCCACCGCCAAACAACCAGCAACTATTCAGTTGCCGAACCGCACGTTGGGGACGGGGCCGCAGAGCGCTGGACCCCGTCGAGCGATAAAGACTCCGGGGCAATGCTTCCGGGCCCCGGAGTCTCTCGGGTCATCCACCACGTGAATCTTGGCAAAGGCGACGTCCGTGTCGAGCGCTGACCGAATATCCGCCTGTTCCGTGGCAGCATCCTTTTGGGTGGATGATTCTGGTGGACGAGGAGATAGCCTCCTCACTGCTATGGTCATCCGCGCAGAGGCGGGACTCTCGGGAATCCCGTCCGCCGGCGGGGAGTTCGTCAGGTGGGCGGCGCCCACCGAATCCCAGGGAGCGGCACCGGGCGACCGATCGTGGGCACAGCCCACGCGGCCGGCGCTCCTGGAAAAAGCCCTCGGCGAAGCCATGATGGAGTTCACGAAGAGAATAGAGGCCTCGGTGGCGGCGTCGATGGGGTCCCGCGCCGGGCGACCACAAGCGCCGGCAGGCTCTGGCGTCGGGACGGCGGCCGGCATATTGACGCCGAGCCACTGGCCCTTTCGCCTCCCAACCCCCCTGATCATCGTTGCCGCAACCGAAGCCATGTTCCACTCAGATAACTGGAGTTTTGTCTGTAAAGGTCTATGACGCCTGTTCTCTCAGCCGCCGAGGTTTCCCTGGGCCAGCCGGACGAGCCAGAGGATTCCCGCGCTGTCCCGCGGCGTCGTCCGCTCGCTGCGGGCCGCCGGGGCGGCGAACTCCCCGGCGGGAACGTTCACGTCCTGGAGGTACTCGAACTCCAGCGTGCCGGCCGGCGCTCCGCCGACGGAGAAGCTGATCTGGCGGACCAGGTCCGCCTCCAGATCGATCCGATACACGAGCTGCGTCTTCTGGGCGACGACGGTGACCTGGGCCAGTTGCCCGCCGGCCAGGATTTGCGTCTCGAACCGCGCCCTTTGCTCGGCCGCATCCCGCCGGACCGAGTCGAGTGCGTGCAGACCCATCCAGGGCCGCGACAACCCTTTGAAGAAGCTCCCCTGCGGGTAGCGGGCCAGGATGCCCTGGGCATTCCGCAGGACCGCCAGGGAGCCGCCCTCGACGACGGAAACGTCGTCGCCCACGTTCAACCGCAGCCAGGCGTAATGCTGCCGGGCGGCGGCATAGACGAACGGAATGCGCCCGGCCCCCGTGACGGAGCGTCCGCCGACGTGGCCGTGCACGCGGAAGTACGTCCACCCGCGCTGGTGCATGGCGTCGCGGTTGTCCACGACGCGGACCTCCGAAGGCCAGTCGCTCTGGAAGTAGTCGCTGTCGAGGACGTTCGAGCTGCTGATCGTCCACGGCCGACTGGCGACGGCGCCCGCGACGTTGCGCTCGACGACCGCCAGCAGACCCCGGCCCCGGGCCGCCGAGACCGGCTGGATATCATTGCGAATCCCTTCCACCTGCGCCAGGAAGCCGCGCATCTCGCTGCTGTCGGTGGGTAGCTTCAGCACGCTCAGGTCGTCCAGCCACATCCGATGGTTGTTGATGTGGACCGTGCCGCCCTGGAAGCTGTAGTTCGCCTGATGGCTCTGCAGGAGACGGGCAGTGGTCGTTTTGGACTGGG
>VGYL01001168.1 GCA_016872975.1 Planctomycetota bacterium | reverse complement strand
CGGAAACGCCGAAGTTCATCATGGGTGGAGTGGCCCTGAATTTCGTTGCCTGGGCCAATGGCCCTGGCGCCGGCAAGGGAAGGAGCTGGGAGGAACCGAACGGCAAGTACGGCGTCGCACAACTGAGTCCCTGGGTGCTCTGGCCGCCGGACGGCCTGAATCTGAAACAGGGCACCTGCGGCGAGCTGGTTGGCTACGGGTATCTGCCGCTTCCGTTGAGCGAGCCCAAGGCCACCACCGCCGGCAAGGATGTTCCTACCGGGAATCACTGCTGGACCTTGTTCTTGAACACCCGGAATTTCAAAGGCCCGGTTACGTTCTTCACCCCCTATTTCTTCTCCCGCCCATCCGTGGACGACCCTCGTCTGGCTGGCATGTTCCTCGACAGCCGCCCGTCCAATCCCAATAGAGCGATCCAGATGGAGACCCAGTACATTCCCAGTGTCCAGGCCACGGACAACAAGGGCGAGACCTACGCGCGAGTCGCCCCGACCCGTTTCCCCCGAGGGCCACAGGGCGATTCGGCGGTCGTGCATCAGGCGGCCGTGTATACCAAGAAGGCTCTCTGGGAGGCCGTCGAAGCCTGGTTTGCAGGTGGCCGCCCGGCCGGCGGCAAGATCGACGCCTCGGCGACTGCATTCTACGAGTTTCCCGGGGGAGGGGGGGCCACCTGGAAGATCTACGGGCCCTCGACGCCACGGGAGGAGCGCGTGCCCCTTGCGTGGGATTCGTTTGCCACCCCCTTCGCGCCGGATCCAACGACCTTCGGATACAGGTGGGACGACCGGATCGTGACCAAGACCGAAACCCAATATGGTCCGCTCGTGACACTGCCCGAATACTACCGGTTGACGAAAGACGAGAAGGGCCGGAGCAAGTGGATACCCGTGCGGCCCGAAGACGTTCCTGCCGAGACCGGACTGGCGGAGGTTCGTTTCCGCCGGCCGCCCGGACCGCCGGCCGAACCCTATGTGACCCCCGAGGATCCGGACAGTTGCTGGAAGAAGCCCGGTCCGGTGGCAGGACCTTTTCAGGCACGTCCCGGGGATGGCAGTGTCGTGACATACTACTGGTATCGATTCGCCGACCAGCCTGCCTTGCTCAATGCCGATCTGACGGCCCGGGAGCGTGAGGAAATGCAGGCGAAGGTGGAGAAACTCCACCGGAGCTGGACGAAGGATCGAGAGTATCTGGCGCCGCCCAGAATCGGAGAATTGGCGGAACTCGATCCGGCCCTGATCGTCGCTCCCCCGTCCGGTCTGGAAGTGGGGCATGTGCCCATCGCCACGCGACAGGCCGCGAAGGAGTAGCCTGGCTCGGGCCATTGCCGCTCACGTTGTTCGCCAAAGGATAGGGCGGCCGAGGGGTACGTCTTAAATATTCATTATCACTCCGAATAGTTCATATTCAAGACCTGCCCCCACTTCTTCCCCGTGCTCTTCGTGGTTTCACGCGGTTGGTTGCGGCCGCAGGCCGCACTGGGACCTCTGTGGCTTCCCCCTGCTTTGGCTTTCTGCCGGGCCGTTGAAGAGTTGAGGAAAGGAAAAGAGGCGGTTCAGGGGAAAGGCGAATCGTCCCCTACCGTCCTTACGTCCATCCTGGATCGGACCCGTCGGTCTACTTCGTGCGGAAGAGCCCAGGGAGGCCCTGCGTGCCCGGAACGCTCTGGGAAGAGCCGGGCACAAGCGGACAGCCTGCGGCTGGGGTTCATTTGATCTTGCCGGCCCTGTTTGTCAACGGTCCGTCGCATCCGCTGGTGGGCGGCTCGGCGAAGGATTTCCGCCCACGCAGGGCCTCCCTGGGCTCTTCCGCCTGAACGGAACCGACGGGTCCGATGCGACCGTAACTTGCGAGGGCGAGACGATGATTCGCCTTTCCCCTGAACCGCCTCTTCTCTTATTCCAAGTACCGTAGGTCAGGAAAGCGAAGCGGGATGGAACAAGGGAATACTGGCAGAAGAGGGGATTGACCCGCGCCGGTAGGGACGCGGCAACTGCGAACTGACAAGTGTGAACTGGGAACTGCCCTCCGACACGGATTCACACGGAGGAACACGAACTGCGTTTCCGACCCCGCAATCCTCCCGGCCTTTTTATTGGGACGCTATGACCTCTGGGTGCTATAATGGCGACGGCTGCTTTGATCCAGTAGGCATACGGTTGGAGTTGAATGCACATTAGGCGAGTGTTTATAATACTCCCGCTTTTTTGGACCAGTGGATAAGGTAGTGTGCCTGTGGTATGGTAGCGTCCGACAGGAGGTTATCATGGCACAGCGTCGGCAACATGGCGGTACGT
>VGYL01001167.1 GCA_016872975.1 Planctomycetota bacterium | reverse complement strand
CGTCCCCCAGACGCTGACCTTTCCCTGGGGCGACTTCCTGCCGATCAGGGGGTTCCACAATCATTGGAACAGAAAACACCGCTAAGGAATTTCCTCCTTTTCCGGATTGCGTAGCGGACGGAGCTGTCCCTGGGCCACCGCATCAGGTATGGCAAACGAATACTCCCCGAGGAAGCTGATATGCCGATACCCCAGCGGAGAGAGTCGCGCCACATCCTCCTCCTCGATCCGTGTTCCCTCACTCCGTAGCTGATTCAACGCCGCTTCCATGTAGAGCGTATTCCACAACACGATCACATTGACGACCAGCCCAAGCGCTCCGAGCTGATCCTCCTGTCCTTCCCGGTAGCGTTTCCGCAATTCTCCCCGCTGCCCGTGAAAGGTGGTGCGGGCGAGTAGGTGGCGACCCTCTCCCCGGTTGAGTTGAATCAGGATCCGCCGGCGGTAGTTCTCATCATCGATATAAGCCAGTAGAAACAGCGTTTTGGAAATCCGCCCCAGCTCTCTCAGGGCGCGCGCCAACGTCGAGGGCCGGTTGCTGCTGAGCAGAGAGCGGACCAGTTCGGACGCGCGGATACGGCCCAGTTTCAGCGACCCGGCCAGGCGCAGTAAATCGTCCCAATTCCGTTCGATGAGTCGGGCGTTGATCCGTTGCCGGGCCAACGCTTCCAAGGATTCATAGTCGGCGTCCTTATCCATGCGCCAGAAGCGCGCTTCGCCGACATCGGCCAGGCGAGGGCTGAATTGATAGCCCAACAGCCAAAACAGTCCAAAGATGATATCGCTGGCACCGGCCGTATCGGACATGATCTCGACCGGATTCAGTCCGGTTTCCTGCTCCAGCAGACCTTCCAGGATATAGAGCGAGTCGCGCAGTGTCCCGGGAATGACGATGCCATGGAAACCGGTGAATTGGTCGGAGGTGAAGTTGTAGTAGGTGACGCCTCGCCCCACATGGAAGTATTTCCGGTTGGGTCCGGCGTTGAGGGTACGGACGGGCACCACAAAGCGTAACCCATCGGCCGAAGCCACTTCGCCGCCGCCCCAAGTCTGGGCCAGTTGGCTCCGACTTTGAGCGTTCACCAGTCGGGCATTGGCCCGCGTCAGCGTCTCGGCACGCAGGTAGTTTTGCTGGACCCAGTAGAGCCGCCCGGGAGCCAGGGTTGGCAGGTCGGGTCGCATCACGGGTTCCAAGCCCAGGTTGCAAGCTTCGGCCATCAACACGGCACATAGGCTGACCGGCAGATCTTTGACGCGGGTACCGCCTTCGCTGAGGTGGGTAAACTCATCGGCAAAGCCGGTCCGAGCGTGGATTTCCAGCAGGAGACCCGGCAGATCGATACGAGGCAGCCGGGCTTCGACCTGTTGCCGCAGGTCGAGCAAGCGGGGTGGTTCTTCTTCTTTGTCCAGGCCACTCAGGGTGAGAGTCGCCCAACCCTGGGTGTGGTCTATCGACACGGCGGTGTTCGTGGGCAGATTCGTGGCCGTGCGGCGGAAGGCTTCATCCAGTTGTCCGGCCAGTTCCTTCAGTTCATCCCGGCCGGTAGGTTGACGCCCCAAGGTCCGGCAAACCTGCGCGCGGAGGGAGTTCCATTCATCGCCCTGCAAGAGCTGGGCGCGGGGATCCCCCCATCGTTCACTCGATGACACAAACACATCCCGTCGCCGCAAGCTGTCCTGCAGGCGCTCCAGCGCACACAGCGTATAGGCCCGTCGATCCACCTCCCCCTCGGTTGTGTGTATCCACCGCCGCCACGCACCGGAGACCAGGTCCAGCGGGGCCCAATCCATATCGGGCTTCCGCTGGCCTTCGATGCGAGCCAGAAAGTCGACGGCCTCAAGCACGGGCTGCCCCGCCTGGGTGCCTTCGAAGACCAGGGCACGCAGGAGGGTGGGCAGGAAGCGACGTACCTGGTGATACCGCTCCACCCGTTCGGGATAGTAGTTGTCATCGGGCGGCCGGGCCAGGGCCGCGACCGTAGCGACGGCGGCCTGGAGTTGCTCGCGGGAAAGGCGCGCGAAAACATGGGCACGGAGTTGCGCACTATCGTAGGTATCGTCCAGGAGCATCTCGCAGGCTTGGCGCAGCTGCAGGGCGGCCGTATCCAGATCCCGGAGCGTGCGGAGACGCTCGTTTCGACCGAGACGGTGCGCCTCGGCCACCACCTCGGTGACCACCAGGTCGAGCAAGTCGAGGGCGTCATCCAGCGCCCGGATCTCAAAGGCGTGGGCAAAGGCAACCAGGGTAGCCCGGCGTCGCAGATCGGGCATGCGGGCGATGGTTGGCGCCCAGGCGGTGG
>VGYL01001166.1 GCA_016872975.1 Planctomycetota bacterium | reverse complement strand
AGCTGCACTGCCTCTACGACCCGGCCACCCGCGGCGGCGACGCCCCGGACGGCCGCAAGGTCAAGGCGACGCTGCACTGGCTCTCGGCCCCGCACGCACGGCAGGCCGAGGTCCGGCTCTACGACAACCTGTTCACGAAGCCCGACCCGGAGGACGTGCCCGAGGGCCAGGACTTCACCGCCAATTTGAATCCGAATTCCCTGGAGGTCCTGCCGGACTGCTATCTCGAGCCGTCGGTCGCCGGCGCGGCGCCGCTGACCCGCTACCAGTTCGAGCGGCTCGGCTACTTCTGCGTCGATCCCGACAGCACCGCCGGGAAGCTCGTCTTCAACCGCACGGTCACGCTCAAGGACACCTGGGCCAAAATCCAGCAAAGCGAAAAGCAAGGGTAGCCATATGAATGAGTGGATCGTTGCAGACCCGAACATCTGTGGTGGCAAGCCTACGATCAAGGGCACTCGCATCATGGTCCGAAACATCCTGGGCATGATGGCGGGCGGCTACACGGTGGAGAGGGTCCTCTCCGCCTATCCGGAATTGACACCGGAAATGGTCCAGGCCGCACTGGAGTATGCCGCGGCAGTCATTGACGAAGAGCAGGTTGTCCATGGCTGATGGGGAAGGGACCACATCCTGTATCCCGCCGCGCGAGGGCGCAGTGCTCTGTGATGCCGCCTGAACACCGCACTACGCCGTCCGCTTCATGAGGTCGATGGACAGCGGCTGGGCTTGACTGAGGCTGCTGACGTTGAGCACGGAGAATCCGACGAGATTGCCTTCTGTATCCACTTTCTCCATGACGGCGTCGTTGTCCGTTTCCTGAAAATATCCTTCCCGGGTATCGAAGAGGACTTCCAAGTAGTCCGCTTCTTTGTCATACCAGATCTTCATTCTTTCGCCCATAAGACGTCTCCTTGCTTCAGCGTATTCGGGAAATAGGCAGTCACAACAAATGCGTCTTCCTGGGACAGCGACTTGACTACCACGCAGAGATATTTTCTCGTCACCGGTGTGACGGCATACAACCGGTAGTACAGTTCGACTTGCGGATCGGTCTTTGAGCGAATCACCCGCTTGGGCTCACTCAGTCGAACAGCTCTTTGAACTTGGCTTCGATGTCGGGGTGTTCGCAGAGGGTCTGGCCGATGAGGACGGCGCGGACGCCGACCGACTTGAGCTTGCGGATGTCGTCACGGGTCTTGATGCCGCTCTCGGAGACCAGCTCCGCGTCCTCGTCCAGCAGGGTCGCCAGGCGGGCGGTCGTGCGGATGTCCACGGTCATCGTCGTCAGGTCGCGGTTGTTGATGCCCAGAACGCTGTAACCCTTCTTCGGGAAGCCGATCAGGCTGCGGACGGCCAGCAGCATGTCCGCCTCGTGGACCTCCAGCAGCACCGTGAGTCCCAGCTCGGCGGCGGCGATCATCAGGTCGATCAGCACGCCCGGCCGCAGGGCCTCGGCGATCAGCAGGATGGCGTCCGCTCCCGCGGCCCGTGACTCGTAGACCTGCCAGACGTCGATGATGAAGTCCTTCCGCAGCACCGGCACCGAGACCGCCTCTTTCACCTGCTCCAGGTATTCGAGCCGGCCCTGGAAGTGCTTCTCATCGGTCAGTACGCTGATCGCGTCGGCTCCGCACTTCTCGTAGGTCTTCGCGATCGCCACCGGATCGAAATCCTCGCGGATCAGCCCGGCGGAGGGCGAGGCCTTCTTGACCTCGGCGATGACGTTGATGCCGCGCGGGTGGCGCTTCGTCACCGCTTTGTAGAAGTTGCGGCATTTCGGCTTGTCGACAATCCGCGCCCGGAGCTGGTCCAGGCTGACCTGCGCCTGGCGCTGTTGGACCTCCTCGCGCTTCTCGGCAATGATGTCGTCCAGAATATTCGTCACAGTTTCTTATCTCACGGCAAAAGGGTCCGGCCGGCGTCGAAAAAGGAGAGATCCGTCGGGCACAATCGCAACTCCACGTTTCGGCTCCAGCCTTGACTCTTCGTGTCCTCTCCCTCCTTACGGTCCGATAGGCCCGCGGGTTCCAAAGTTACTTCGGAGAAGCAAGCTGATTCACGATACTGACATACCCCATGCGCAGGTCGCTGAGCGTGTTCTTGAGCAACTGCTGCTCTTCGGGCGTCAGATTGCCCTTGGTCTTCTCTTCCAGGGCCCCCAGCAGCTCGATGTTGTACCGGGCCAGATCGAGGTCCGGTTCCCGCGGCTCCTCGCCCTTGATCTGCAGGAACCCCAGGGCGAAGAGCGCCTGGGTCGCCAACATGCTGACCAGCGCCGCCAGACTCGCCTCCGGCAAC
>VGYL01001165.1 GCA_016872975.1 Planctomycetota bacterium | reverse complement strand
CGCCAGGCCCGGATCGCCCACTGGAAAAGGACGCTCCGCAAGCTCACTGCCTTGGGTATCGATATCCGCCAATTGAGGTCCTGTATACCGCGTGATCTATGAAGCAGAAGTTGCGCTGTGGAAGTAGCCAAATCTGAACCATCATGATCACCATGGTCATCATGACGATTTGAATGGAGAGCTGCTAGACTTATTGTTTTCCATAACTTACGTGAAACCGAGGGGTTGTGGAAAACAGGCTTGTCGCCCCCATAACCCGGAGGTCGGAGGTTCGAATCCTCCCCCCGCTATTGCGGTAACACCTTTAGGGACAAGCACTTACGCCTGTCCTATTTTTTTTGGTCAGAGGGACGTGCAACTAAAATGCAACTAAATCTGGCCCAATCGCCCCCGGGACGGGGCAGGCTATCGTGAATCGGGGGTGCCTGGAGGTGTTGCCATGGCATCGATATTCCAGCGGAAGAAAGGCGGGGCTTGGTGGATCAAGTACTATGTCAATGGTCGCCAAGTCTACTACTCACTCGGCACCAAAGACGCGCGGGTGGCGAAGCGGATCAAGCGGCAGATTGAGGGCGAAGACGCGAAAGGAGAACTTCAGGCCCCCTCCAAGACCCCACTGTCGGCGTTCTTGGAGGACTTCTGCAAGTTCCTATCGACCATTCGCACCAAGAAGTCCTACTCTGCCGACATCTCTGTCCTCCGGGTGTTCTTCGGCCCAATATGTCCCGCGCTGCTTCACGGCAGTTGCGTCAATACACGTTGGCGGGCGGAAAATGCCAGGGCCGTCGAGGACAAGATGGAACGCCATCATATCAAAGCTGGCTTCCTGGAAGAGATTACCCCGTCCCTGATCGAAGGCTTCATCTCTCGACGGATTCGGGAGGATGGGATTGCCCCGAAGACAGCCAATCGATACCGAGAGGTGCTGCATCGGATGTTCGGGTACGCGGCCAAGAATTGGGGCTTTGTACCTCCTGACCGGCGGAGTCCAAACCCTGCGGCGCTAGTGGAACGCCGACGAGAGCCCGCTCACAACATACGCTTCTTGAATATGGCCCAGATTGACGAACAACTCCAGGTCCTTGAGGACAAACCGATCATAAAGGTCCTGGTGGCCATCCTCATCTACGCCGGTCTGCGCCGGGAAGAGGCCCTGTGGCTGACGGTCGAGGACGTCGACATAGAGAAAAGGCTAATCTATGTCCGTGCGAAGTCGATCAACGAAGAACACTGGCAACCCAAGACCAAGCGAAATCGGGTCGTGCCGATCAGTTCGGCGCTGCAAGAGATTCTCGCGACCTATAAGCCGCAGCGGTCAGAACCTTGGTTCTTTCCTTCCCCACGCGGGATACGTTGGGACCCGGACAACTTCTCGCAGGACCTGCGGGAGATCAACAGGGCGCACGGTCTGCGTTGGTCATGCCTGGATTTTCGCCACACCTTTGGCAGCCAACTGGCACAGAAGGGCGAGTCACTGTACAAGATCGCCGAACTCATGGGCAACTCCCCGGAGATCTGCCGCAGGCACTACGCGGCCCTGATGCCCGAGAAGATGCACGATGTCGTGGAATTCAGTCCCGGTAACGCCCCGAAGGTCGACAGAACCGAACTCATGCTCAGGCAGATCTTGGAGAAGCTTGAGCAAAAGGAGCCGTCAGCGGGGGCCCCGCAGTTACGGCTCATTCGGACAGCGGTGGGAGAAACCGCCTCGTAGCCACTGGCTCGCATGGTGCCGATGCTGGCGGCTGTCCGAAATCGTGGAAATAGGAAAAGCCCCCGGATGGCCGGGGGCTCACACCTGTCGTCTGTCAGTTTGACCGCGGGGTAGGCAGCTGCGCTGCAGGGACAGGTCTTACTCAACACATTGTCTGGATCTGATCCAGGCTTCCACCTCGATCCAGCGGTACCGTATAGCCCCTTTGGGACCCCGGCCGAGTGAGATGGGGCGGATACCGGCCTCCTTGAGCCAGCGGCGTGCCGACGATCGCGTCGTGTCCAGTAGGTCGGCAATAGCCCTCAGGCTGACGGCTCTGCATTCCTCTGGGGGCACCCATACATCGGACCCATCTTGCGGGTGCTGCCGTCTGATCGGGTTGTCGTTCTTGCTGCACATTCTCTGCCAGGTCAGTGTGACGCGCTGGCCTGACCTGTCCTTTTCACCTATCAGTTCATCGAGTGATTAACGTCAACTATTTTTTCCCTTCAGCGACAATTATTTCTTCCGTTCCCCAGCCCCCCTATAGGGGGGCTGGTTCTGGACCCGCCTCGTCGTCTTTCTTTCTCTCTTGGAAATCGGCATGTAA
>VGYL01001164.1 GCA_016872975.1 Planctomycetota bacterium | reverse complement strand
CTTCGTAGGGCGAGCGTCCCCGCTCGCCTGAAAGACGTCGTGCGAGGACGCACGACCTACGCGGAGAACGACGGGTGGCAGCGGCAAGGCCGTAGGCTTTGCGCAGGCCTTGCCGATGGCGGAGGGACCAAACCATCGGCAAGCTCCGAAGACTCCGCTTGCCGCTGCCACCCATGACTGAGCTGGGTTCTCATACACGTTCTAACAGAATGAGCCTGAATATGTCATTGCGAGTCGCGAAGCCGCTGCGCGGCGGGTAGGGGAAAGAAACGTATCCAGGGTGCCATGCCTACGCCTCGTAGGCATGTCTACGCCAAGCCGTAGACATGGCACCCAAACCGCCAGTTTCTTAGGAGGAGCGCAGCGACGAAGCAATCTCAAACGCCCGTCTGACCGATAGGAGTGCTCGCAATGACTCTGCGATCCCTGCGCTGGAAAGAGAAGGGACAGCGCAAAGTGCGCTGTCCCGGGAATGCCTTTCAGGTCGCCTGGGTGGCGACGGATATCGGGAACGGCTCATCGGGCCCGCGCGGCACGGCCATAGGGCCGCGTCCGCCGGGACACCCGCGCCCGGGTCGTGTCAGGCCACGAGCGTCTTGGCCGTATCGACGGCCGACGCCGCATCGGGGGCGTAGCCGTGGGCGCCGATCTTGTCGGCGAAGCTCTGTGTGACCGGGGCGCCGCCGACCATGACCTTCGCCGTGACGCCGGCCTGCTTGAGGGCCTTGATCGTCTTTTCCATGCCCGGCATGGTCGTCGTCAGCAGGGCGCTCATGCCGATCAGGTTGGCGCCCTTGGCCTTGGCTTCCGCCGCGAACTTGTCCGGCGCGACATCGACCCCCAGGTCGATCACCTCGAACCCGGCCCCCTTCATCATCATCGCGACCAGGTTCTTGCCGATATCGTGCAGGTCGCCCTGGACGGTGCCGACGAGGAACTTGCCGATCGGCTGGACGCCCGCCTTGGCCAGCTCCGGCTCGAGCACCTCCAGCGCCATTTTCATCGCCCGCGCCGCGATCAGGACCTCCGGAATGTAGATCTCGTTGTTCTTGAAGCGGGCGCCCACCACGTCCATCCCGGCGATCAGCCCCTGGTCGAGAATCTGCTTGGGGGCCATCTTCTCCTGCAACGCCGCCTTCGTGACGCTCACCGCCGTCGCCTGATCCCCGCGGATCACCGCTTCCGCCAATGCCTTCAGATCTGCCATGTCTGCACACCTCACATCAGTAGCCGTTTTGTCCGTTACGGAACTTCCGCCCGCCAGCCTAACCGCCCGGCGGTGGAAGTTCAATCCTTTGTACCTCCAGGGGCACAATGTACCCGTACCCGGCCCCGCCCCACAAGCAAAAACCCCCGACCGGCACACAGGAATTCCGCCGGGCGTCCCCCGCCCCGCGGGGGAATAGGTGAAAGCCGCAAGCGGGGGGCCACCGCCCAAAGATGCTCAAACCCCGCCAAAGATACTCACGTTTATCCAAAGATGCGCACCGGATTGTGTTGAGCATCTTTGGTGGTGTTGCCCTCGGGAGGCCGTCGTTCCACCGTGGAAATACGGTGCCGCCCCGGCATTCTCCTGTGCTCCCATGGGAGATAGAGGTGAAGTCCCGCTACGAGCGTTGCGGGCGACGCGACTCCGGCCGAGTGGTCCCCATGCGACGGTGGGCGTGTTTGTAGTGACGCCAAGAGGCGTCTCTTCGTGGGTTGGGCGTCCTCGCCCGACTTTCGGCCAGCGGGGACGGGGTCCCCAAACGCGAGGAAGCGCGTTTGGGGGCCCACGCTCGCCCTAGGCGGAGATGTTCCGGACGCGCCACCACAACGCGGCCGCAACCGAGCCAGGCCCCAAAGCCGCCTTCTTACGCGAAAAATTCAGACCGCCAATCACTATGACATGGCGCTCTGATGGCGGTATCCTCACTGGCGCCCCTGAAAACGCGGTTTTCGGCCCAGGCACACGAATCTTTGGCGGTCTGATCTGGCGCCCCCAAGAACGCGGTCTTACCGCCCGGGGCCCCGGAATGGCCGCCGTGGCGAGGGCGTCCCGCCCTTGGTCAAAACAGCTCTTCGGCGACACTCGAAACCGGCTACCGGCTACCGACAACGGCTTTCCAACCCCGAACCACCGACCGCCGCATCTCTACCCCAGCGCGGCCTGCGGCCGCAACCAAATCCAAAGAAACCGCAGATTGCGCAGATCTTCGCAGATTCAAGACCAAGAGCCGAGGCAGACACGAGAAAGTACCAGACCCAATATGGTCCATTGTCTCTTTCTCCTGCCTTCTCCGGAGAAAATCTGCGGAAATCTGCG
>VGYL01001163.1 GCA_016872975.1 Planctomycetota bacterium | reverse complement strand
CCGTGGTCCTGGCCGTCGGCGTCGACGCTGTAGAGAAGGTACCCGGGATCGGTGCGCCGGTAGCGGATCGGCTGCTCGTCGAAGGGGTCGAGGGGCACCCGCTCGAGGTACTGAGGCACCAGCTCTGGCAGTTGTGCCGGCGTCCGGCCGGCGGCCAGCCGGTAGCGTTCCAGCGCCAGGGCGGTCCGGGCCAGGTCCAGGCGCGCTCGGACCCGCACATCGTGCTCGGCGACGCGGGACATTCCCGGTGCCATCATCTTGATCATCACGTGCAGGACGGAAAGCTGCTGCACCCGGTCGTCCGCCTGGCGGAAGCGTTTCAGGCGTTCCCGGGGCGGCAAGCGAGACGCCGCGATGTGATCCTCCATGAGGTCCAGGATGTCGGTCATCCATGTGCCTCGCATGCCCGGCGGGAGCCGTACGGGGGCCGTCTGGCCGGCCGGTCCCAGCAGCGACGGGTCCCGGCAGGTCTCGATCATGAAGCAGCGCTCGGTGGCCAGAACCATCGTGAAATCGAGCGTGCCGCCGGTCCGGACCAAGGCCGCGTCAATCTCGTTCAACTGCGAATCCGTGAAGGCGCCCAGGCTCAGGCTGCGCTCCAGGCCGCCGAGCGCTGTGTTGATAAGGGCGATTCGGATCAGGTAGCCGATCAGGGCCGGCTCGCGTCGCATGGAATCGCTGAGCCGCAGCCCCTCCTTGATGCAGACCGTCGCTGCGTCCGTGTCGCCCCGCTGCATGTGGTGGACAGCACCGAGGCTGAGCAATTGGCCACATCGTCTCATGGTCTGCACGTGTGCCTCGGGTATCCCCGGCCAGAAGTCCCAGCCGTAGCGGCAATCCGCGAGAGCGGCCGCCTCGCGCAGCCGCAGGAGGCACTGCTGGTTGCTCGCCAGACATTCGGAAACAGCCTTGGCCATCGGCTCGAGCAGAGTCGCTCCCCGGTCCGGCCACTGGGCCTGGCCCAGCAGCGGCACGTTCACCTCATCCACCGGCGCGACAAACGCGGCAAAAGCTCGCGTGTAGAGCTCCGCCGCATTCTCGGCCCCCTCGGGCAATTTCGTGTACTCGGCCAGCTCGGCAAAGGTCGTCGGATACCCCGCCGCCCGCAACGCGGCGAGGCGCCGCTCGATGTCGCCCCGGTGAATCACGATGTACAGGACGATCGCTCCCACGAGCAACACCGCCGCTGCCAGCAGCACGTGCCGGCCCTTGAACGTGAACCGTCGATTTCCCTTGTGACCGTCATCACTCATGGCTCATCCCTCGTGCGAATTCGCAGACTCCTGCCAAGTGCCTTCTGTCCTGGTACCGCATTGCGCCAGTCTGGAGACTGTAGGGTGGAGATTGCTTCGTCGCTGCGCTCCTCGCAAGGACATGAACGGGCGTTGTATGTCATTGCGGGCGAGGCCGGCCGAGCGCGGCAATCTGCCACCGCTGGCCGGAGCGCTTGCGAAATACGGTAGTAGTGGCCGGTTCCTCATCGCGTCACGATAAAACACAGATCGCAGGGCATCTGGCCGCTCGCCTCCGTCTCCTCGCGGCCGCCGTGGTCCTGGCCGTCCGCGCCGACGCTGTAGAGGACATATCCCGGCGTCTCGCGCGTGTACCGGATGGGGCGCCCGTCGAACGGGTCGAGCGGCACCTCCTTCAGATATTGCGGCACCAGGGCCTCCAAGGCGGTCGGTAATGCTCCGGTCGCCAAACGGTACTGCTCGACCGCCAGGGCCGCCCGGGCCAGGTCCAGGCGCGTCCGAAATATCAGGTCCCGCTCGGCAATCGGACTCACCCCCGGCACCAGCGTCTTGACGACCGGATGCAGAACGGACAGATCCTCCACTTCCTTGCGGATCGCGCGGAATCGCGCCGGCCGCTGGGGCGCGGGCAGCCGGGCCGCCGCGATGCAGGCCTCCATGTAGTCCATGATGTCGGCCAGGGCCCGCTCGCGCGCGGCGGGCACCCAGAACAGCAGGCTCCCGGGACGGGGGCCGCCCGTGGAGAAGAACCGCTCGCAATTGCCGAGCATGAGGGCGCGCTCGGTGATCATGGTATCGATCAGGCCTGGCGCCTCCGCGATCGTCGCCAGCACGTCGCTCAGCTCTCGCAGTTGCCGATCCGTGGGAGCGGCCCGGCTCAGAGTCCGCTCCAGGCTGCGCAGCGCCATCGTGTTGTAATGGTTTCCCGCCAGGGAGTTGACGGCCAGCGGCTGCCGGCGCAGGGTCCCGCCCAGCCGCAACCCATCCTTGAGGCACAGGATCGCGTCTTCGATCCGGCCCTGGTCAGTCCAGAAGAGAGTCTGGGTCTGCAGCA
>VGYL01001162.1 GCA_016872975.1 Planctomycetota bacterium | reverse complement strand
CGAGGCCAGGATCGTCGGCGGGACGTAGACAATATCGCCTTCCTGCAGGAGCACGTCCTTGGTCGTGTCCCCATGGACAATCATCCGGTCGTAGTTGACTTCGAAGATGAAGGGATCGACGTCCTCCTGGCCGGCCGGTCGAATCACTTGGACACGCTTGTCCCAGGCCATCACATTCGGTTGGGCATCCGTCAGCGCCCTCAGCACACTGTCACGTCCGGTGTAGTTGCGGGGACCCGGTCGATTCACCATTCCCATTACGTAGTAGGCCTTGCTGGCGAAAATGGCGATGCGGACATCCACGGCGTTGTCCCCGGGCAGCGTGTACAACTCCTTGACGCGCTGGCCCACGAGCTGCCCGATCTCGGCCGGGGTCTTGCCGGCGACTTCGAACTCGCCCAGGACCTCGAAGCTGATCTTCCCGTCGGGCCGGACCCGCTGCCGCTGCATATTGACTTCCGGGACCTGGGCGCAGCGCAACTCCAGCTCGTCCGGCGGTTGCACGAGATAGCGCTCCGCTGTTACGTTCACCTCATACGGCTTGACCCACGCCTGAATGTCTTTGGGATTGGAGGAGAAGCAGCCCGTCAACAACGTCGTGCAGACCAACATTCCCACCAGGCTCAACGTCTTCATGTGATCCATGTCGTGTCTCCTTCTTTCCATGGATTTATGGGACTTACTTGGTTGCGTGTCGGATGCCGTGGACTCCCCGCGCAAGCACACGCACGACCTTATACCGTACATCGTTCATTGCGTCAAGATTCTTAAGAGAATTGACGATTTACTATTCGAGATTTGCGATTTACAAACGACCAATAACCAATCTACGCTCACAGACAGGAGACCCGGTGTGGGGAACTCGTGATGATGACTCGAACGATGCCGGAGAGTGTCAAGAAGCGAGACGGTTCCATCGTTGCTTTCGATGAAGCGAAGATCGAGCACGCGATCCAGCGGGCCGCGTTCGACGTGCGGCAGGACCGGACGCAGGCCGACGAGATCGCCCGGCGGGTCAAGGCCCTCGTCGTGGCGCGGCTCGCCCGGACTTTTCGCGGCCGGACGCCCGGTGTCGAGGAAATCCAGGACGCCGTCGAAGCTGTCTTGATGGAGGAGGGCCACGGCGACGTGGCCAAGGGCTATATTCTGTATCGCGAGCGCCGCGCGCAGGTGCGGTTCGCCAAATCCACGCTCGGCTTGAAGGACGATCTGAAGCTGCCGGTCAACGCCGTCGAGGTCCTCAAGCGGCGCTATCTGCTCAAGGACAACCGCCGGCAGATCATCGAGACGCCGAGCGAGCTGTTCCGCCGGGTGGCCCATCACGTCGCCCAGGCCGAGGCCAACTACCGCTCGGACCTGGGGGCCGGCCAAGCGGAGGAGGCGTTCTACCGCATGATGCGCGACCGCGAGTTCCTGCCCAACTCGCCGACCCTGATGAACGCCGGCACGCCCCTGGGCCAGCTCTCCGCCTGCTTCGTCATTCCCGTGGACGATTCCATCGAAGGCATCTTCCAGAGCCTGGCCGACATGGCGCGGATCCACCAGACCGGCGGCGGCACCGGCTTCGACTTCTCCCGCCTGCGCCCCCGGGGCGACCTCGTCGGCTCGACCAAGGGCCTCGCCTCCGGGCCGCTGTCCTTCATAAGCATCTTCGACAAGGCCACGGAGGTGATCGTCCAGGGCGGCCGCCGCCGCGGCGCGAACATGGGCGTCCTGCGCTGCGATCATCCTGATATCATCGATTTTATCGAAGCCAAGGTGGGCTCCAGCGCCTTTCGCAACTTCAACCTGTCCGTGGCCGTCACGGACAAGTTCATGCGCGCCGTCGCCGACCACCGCCCGTTCGATCTGGTCAACCCCCGCACCGGTCAGAGCGCCCGGCAGGTCGGCGCCCGCGCCCTGTTCGACCTGATCGTCAACGCCGCCTGGCGGACGGGCGATCCGGGCCTGATCTTCCTCGACCACATCAACCGCCACAATCCGACCCCGCAGGTCGGCAGGATCGAGGCGACCAACCCCTGCGGCGAGGTGCCGCTGCTGCCCTACGAGAGCTGCATCCTCGCCTCGCTCAACCTCGACCGCATGACGAAGCAGGGGGGCCGAGGCCCCCGGGGCGCCGGGCGCAGGCCACAGCCGCACGTCCCTCGTACCCGAGGCCACGTCCCGGAAAGGGTGGATTGGGACAAACTGCGCGACCGCATCCATTGGGGCATCCGCTTTCTCGACGATGTCGTCGATGTCAACCGCTATCCGCTCGAGGCCATCCAGGTCGCGACCACCGGCAACCGCAAGATTGGCCTGGGCCTCAT
>VGYL01001161.1 GCA_016872975.1 Planctomycetota bacterium | reverse complement strand
TGACGGTATCCAGAAGCTTGCGGATGACGGCGTCGGCGTCGAGGCCCTCGCTGGCGGCGGCGAAGTTGAGGATGACCCGGTGCCGCAGCACGGGCAGGGCGTACGCGCGGATATCATCGCACGAGATGTTGAACCGCGCGTGGAGCACGACGTGGGCCTTGGCCGCCAGGATGAGCGCTTGTCCGGCCCGGGGCCCGCTGCCGAACCGGACGTACTTGCGGACCAGCTCCGGCGCCTCGTCCGTCTGGGGACGGGTCGCGCGGCAGAGCCGGGCTGCATATTGGGCGACGTGGTCGCTGACCGGGACCTGCCGCACCAGGTCCTGGAACGCCAGGACCGCGCGGGCGTCGAGGAGACTCCTGAGGGCCTCCCCATCCCGGCCGGTCGTGGACATCAGGATCTGCCGCTCTTCCTCCAGGCTCGGATAGTCCACCTTGACCAGCAGCAGGAAGCGGTCCAGTTGGGCCTCGGGCAAAGGATAGGTGCCTTCCAGCTCCAGCGGGTTCTGCGTGGCCAGCACGAGGAAAGGACCCGGCAGCGAGTGCGTTTCCCCGGAGGCGGTCACCTTCCGCTCCTGCATGGCTTCCAGCAGGGCGGCCTGCGTCTTCGGGGGCGTGCGGTTGATCTCGTCGGCCAACAGAACGTTCGTAAAGACCGGTCCCTTCTGGAAGACGAACCGGCGTTCGCCGGTCTCGTGGTCGCGCTGGAGGATATGGGTCCCGGTGATGTCGGTCGGCATCAGGTCCGGCGTGAACTGGATCCGCTTGAATTCCAGCCGCATCGTCTGCGCCAGGCTGTGCACCATCAGCGTCTTGGCCAGTCCCGGCACCCCCATCAGCAGACAATGCCCCCGCGCGAAGAAGGCCGTCAGCACCTGGCTGAGCACCTCCTTCTGGCCCACAATGGTCCTGCCCACCTCCGCCAGAATCGCCTCCTTCGCCCGTCCGAGCGCCTCGACCTGGGCCAGCGCGTCGTCGCCGGCAAGGACACCGCGAGATGCTTCCGAAGCCAGGCTGCTGCTCCCCGACCCCTGCTCCCTGGCCCCTTTCGAGGTCCGGACGGGCCCGCTGCGCGCGGGCGCGGGCGTCACGCCGGACGAGGCGTCCTGATCGACCGCCTCGCCCGTCGCCAGATTGAATTTGCACCCGCACTTGCAGCGGGCTTTGGCTTTCGGAGAGGCGACCGCCACATCATACGCCCGGCCGCAATTGGGACACAACACGGTGGAGGTCTCTTCAGAAGACATGAGGAATTCCTTTTGTCAGCTCGACAAACGCAAAAACCCAAGCACCAAATCCCAAATTCCAAATCCCAAACAAATTCAAAAGGGAAGAAAATCCAAAATTCAAAACGGGCCGAGCCCGGTTTGGGCGTTTTGGATTTTCTTCTCGTTTGGTCATTTGGATTTCTTTGGAATTTGAGATTTGGGATTTGGAATTTTCTGCCTCAGTGTGTCATCATATAGGCGATGATATTCATCCCCAACCGCTCGGCACTGGCGGCCTCGTAGCCTTTCATCAGGGGATACCGGGCCGGCAGCCAGCCGGCCTCCAGGTCGTACGGACTGTACAGAATCCGCAGGTCTCCCCCGAGAAAGACCGCCCACAGATGGGGGCGATTGCCCAGGGTGGGATTCGCCTGGGCCAGGCCGGGGCTGTACTCAACCTGGTTGATATTGAAGAGGCTGCTGTAGAGGCCGTGTCCATCGGGGAGCACTTGAAATTGTGCGTCCGGCACCAGGTGGGCGATCTCCCGCCGTGCCGCTCGGTCGAACGTCCCCAGACCCAGACCGTTGTTGACCAGCAGAAAGCCTCCCGACCGGAGGAACCGCTGCAAGGCCGACACCGCCCCGGCCGAGAAGGAAAAATCGTCCAGTCCGGTCAGGTAGAGGAACGCATAGCCCGACAGATCGTCGCTTTCCGGATCGACCACCACGCGCTTGAGGTTCACGCGGATCGTCGTGTGGTGACGCAGTTTCGTCAAGAGGGCGGTCGCGGCGCCGGGATGCACGTTCCAGGCGCCCTCGTGTTTCAGTTGCGCAAAAACGAATTCATCCGTCGGCACCCTCTGGTCCACGGTGCCGTAGATCTCCGGACGGGCCTCGACCGCGCCGGCCTCGGCGTAACCGATGACGTATGCCGCCAGGTTCAGTCCGATTTCCCCCGCGCTCCTGGCGTCGTAATAGGCCGCCTTCGGGAGTTGGGCCAGCCTCTGGACGTCGCGATTCCAGCCGCAGCCCAGGCCGTACTTTGAAAGGAGCACGCCCACGCGGCTGCCGATGTACATGCCCTCCAGGAAGGGCTCCGTCGTCTCC
>VGYL01001160.1 GCA_016872975.1 Planctomycetota bacterium | reverse complement strand
AAATCCGAATTTCGAAATCCGAAACAAATTCGAAATCCAAAACACAAATGATCAAAACGCTGCCGCCGGTCCGGGACCCGTTTCGAATTTTGAAATTTGAACATTCGTGCTTGTTTCGGATTTCGAGATTCGAAATTCGAATTTCGGATTTGATTTCACAGTTATGTCCGACCAGTTGAAACAACGTGTCTACGAAGCCAACATGGCCCTGCAACGGCACGGCCTGGTCGTCTTCACCTGGGGCAACGTCAGCGGGATCGATCGGGACCGCGGCGTGGTCGCCATCAAGCCCAGCGGCGTCAGCTACGCGGACCTCACGCCCCAGGGCATCGTTCTCGTCGATTTGCAGGGCAATGTCATCGAGGGCGACCTGCGGCCTTCTTCCGATACGCCGACGCACCTGGAGCTGTACCGCAGCTTTCCCGGCCTCGGCGGCATCTGCCACACGCACTCGCGGTACGCGACGATGTGGGCCCAGGCCCAGCGCGAGATCCCCTGCTTCGGCACGACCCACGCCGACCACTTCTACGGCCCGGTCCCGGTGACGGACGCACTGGTCCGCGACGAGATCGACGGGCCCTACGAGCAGAACACCGGCCGGGTCATCGTCCGGCGGTTCGCCCAACTCGACCCGCTGCAAATGCCGGCGGTCCTGGTCGCCAATCACGGCCCCTTCACCTGGGGCAAGGACCCCGCCCAGTCCGTCGAGAACGCCGTCGTTCTGGAGCAGGTGGCGATGATGGCCTACGGCACCCTGCTCGTCAACGCCCGCCAAAGCGGCATCGCGCAGGCTCTCCTGGATCGGCACTACCTGCGCAAGCACGGCAAGGACGCCTACTACGGCCAGGCCAATAAGGCCGAGGAATGACCTCTCACTTCCGGATCTCGACGACGCAGAAGAGGCCGTGGCCGCAGCCGAGGCCTTCGGGGAGGTTGAGCTCGTGGTTGCGCAGGACGCACGCGACCTGGGGACCCATGACACTGGCCCAGAAATCGACCACCGGAAAGCGGTCGGCGTTGCGGTAGAGCCAGGCGAGCATCTTGAGATCCTCCGCCAGCGCCTCCGGACTGGACTCGATCCACTGCTTGACCCGGGCGTTGTCGCCTTGCATGAGCGCGTCCAGCGTGCCCGTGACGGCGCACCACGAGCCATGATAGCTTCGAATGCGCCGCTGGGCCTCCCGGCCGGAGCTCCGACCGTCGGCAAGGTAACTGAGATCGAGCTGCAGCCCCGCGGTCTCGCCCCGGTAATCCCTCTCGAAGAGGTGGTTGACCTGGTTGCGTACCGCGAAGCGGGTCGGCTTGAAGAAGCACGTATCCATGTGCCGGCCCACAAGAAGGGACCGGTCCTTGAGCGTCAGCACGTTGACCTGGGTCCCGGCGGCCAGACTCGCCCGTTGGATAGCCTGGACCAGCTCCGCGCCGGTCCAGAAGGTCACGTCGAACCAATCGGCCGTGGCCGAGTCCTGCTTATGCGGCGGGAACAGATACGCCATGTTGTACGGCAGTTGCTCGTCGGCGCTGCGGTCCCAGTACAGGGGCCATTCCGCCGACCACCGGCCGTACAGATCGTAGACCATGATGCTGCCGTTGGCGGCGTGGGCGAAGATCTGTTGGGAGAGTTGCTCCAGCTCGCCGACGGTCAGATGGGAGAGGGCGCCGTACGAGGAGAAGTAGACGTGGAACGGCGGCTCCTCGGGCCGGGGAAAGCCTTCCGAGAGATCCGCCTCCAGGAAACGGGCGTGCGGCTTGCTCCGATAGTTGGCGGCGCCCTGGGCCACCATGGCCGGCGACAGATCGACGCCCTCATAGACCTCGATGCGATCGTGGTTCAGCACGAACGAATGGGCGGCCTTGACCACCCGGGCGGGCGGAATATGGGTCAGCAATCCCAGCCCCTCGCCGCTGCCGGCGCCGAGGTCGATGATCCGCAGCTTTTCGGCCCGGGCCAGGAGGGATTCAAGCGCCGGACGAACGCTGGTCTTGATGAAGACATCCTCCCAGTATTTGCGGACGTTGTCTTTCTTGCCGAAGATGCCGCCTCGTTCCAGGCCATAGAACCCGGCTTTGACCGCGACTTCATAAAACTCGGTACGTCTGATCATCGGCCTTATCCCAACACTTGTTCTTGTGGCCCCCGGAGGATACACGTCTCGTGCCTTTCGTCCAGAGGGAACGTCGGAGAAATTGGCCTGGTTCAAGAAACAGTCTTTTCGGGTAACAGAGAGCGGGTGGCAGCGGCAAGCGCAGTCTTCGGAGCTTGCCGATGGTCTTGCTTGTCCGCCATCGGCAAGACCTGCGCAAAGCCTTCGGCCT
>VGYL01001159.1 GCA_016872975.1 Planctomycetota bacterium | reverse complement strand
CCATCAGCAAGGTGAAGATAGTGTCCCCGGTTGACCTTGTAACGGAGCTAGGACTATGAGCATTGAAGCCAAACCCCTCTCCCAAGTCGTGAGCAACGCGATCCGCATTCTGACTTCTCAGATCGGGCCCGCGGACACCGCCCGATTCATCAACCACTTCTCCGCGGGGCTTGGGAACTACACCGAGGAGAGAAAACAGCTTTACGCGAGGTACACAGTCCACGACATCGTCCGGGAGATCAAGAAGGACAAGGCTCGGCGGCGGAAGTAGGACATCGAGGGGGAAACGAACTGCGCCCCCGTTTCGGCCTACAAGAATTGGTTCCAACCGTCCCTCTGCAGGAATAGCCCTACCTATTGGCACGACGCGCTCCGAGTCCGCTCTGCCGCCTCGTTAGACCGCTGTTGCCTGTGGTTGTTTGGGGGCAAAACCGTACCTGTCCCGTTTTCCGTGTCTGTCCCACCGGGAGAATGTGCTCCAATATGGAGTGCGCCGCCAGCGGCGGCGGTTTGGCTTACTCAGGACGCGGCCATGCGTTCAGCCGGGGGCAAGCCAAAGCGGCGTCACGACCGCCGCACTCCATAAATCCTCAAAAAATTTCCGGGCGGCCCTTCGGGCCGCCATAAAGGTAAAAGAGCCAAAGAACAAAGGATAAGACCTACGGAGTCCTCGCGGCACGAATCCCGACGAAGTTGTTGCGTTCCGACGGGGTGAACCCGTCGCGTTGAGCCACCCGCATGTCGTTGGGAGTGCCGAACCAGGAACCGCCGCGCAGGACTCGGTACTTGCCATTTCTCGGCCCTCTGGGATTCTTACTCTCAGACCGTGCGTAGTAGGTCTCATCATACCAGTCCTGGCACCACTCGCACACGTTGCCATCCATATCATACAAACCAAAGCCGTTGGGTTCAAATGTTCCTACGGGCGAGGTGAACTCATACCCGTCGTCGTAGCCGGGGAAGTTGAAGGACTTGGTCTTGCGGTTCTTCTGGGCCGTGACGTCAAACCAGTTGCCGACCTTGCGGGTGGGCGCGTCGTCGCCCCACCAGAAGGTGTAGCGGGGCTTGCCGCCCAGGCCGGTGTTGCCGCCACGGGCCGCGTATTCCCACTGCGCCTCGGTCGGCAATTGCACGCCTGCCCACTGGCAATATGCCTTCGCGTCGTTCCAGGAGACCTGGACCACCGGGTGGTCGCCAGAGGCAGAGGTCCCCGGCCCGCGTGGGTGACGCCAGTCCGCGCCTTTGACTTCCTCCAGAGGGTTCCACACCCAACTCTTTCCGCCGTTCTCCGCGTCCGTCTTGTGCCCGGTGGCTTTCACGAACTTCTCAAACTGCGCGTTGGTCACCTCATACTTGTACATCCAGAACCCGTCCACGGACACCCGATGCCGGGGCGTCTCGCCTTTCAGGCTCTGCATCACGTTGAGCTTCTCAAAGAAGGCGGTGATGTCCTGCATCTCGTTGCCCATGAGGAACTCGCCGGCGGGAATCCAGACCATTTCCGCGCCGTCGGCGGGATTGATTCGCGTCTCGCCGGCAGGGGTCACAGCGACGGTCTCGGGGGGCGGAGGTCGCAGACCTGTGGGCGCGGGGTGGCTACAGCCCAAACATGCGACCACGAGCACGACAACCCTCCTCCACGCCACTTGCCGAATTGCTTGCATCCTCATTTCCTCCTTAACTACTTGCCTAATGACAACACTGTCCTACTTCCCGTGGGCCGTACCGTCCAATCCGCCGCAGGATTGTCTGCCACATGACTTGTGGGCGCATATTCACTCTCACGTCCTGCAGCCGTAGGACGGCCTTCCGTGGCCGCCGCTTCCTGTTTCAGCGCATGAGGCAGGTATTGGGACCTGCCCTACGCGGGACAAATCGTGAAAACGCATTTGGCGGGGATTCTATTCACCGGGACAGGGAAGTCAAGCGCGATTCGCCGCGACACCGCCGCGACACGCACGCAAGCCCTGTCATGCGGAGGGCAGCCGCCTCGGCTGCCGCACAATCGAGGGCGATTGTGCTCCAACGCAAGACTGGTCATCACGCCAACGCCACGTGCGCCTCGCGCAGCAGGCGGCGCACGGGCAGCCCGTTGGGGCACACGCGTTCGCAGTGGCCGCAGTCCGCGCAGTTCTGGGGCAGTTGGCCCGGGGCGAGTTCGTGATAGACCGCGCGGGCAAGGGCGGGATCGTTCTGTTCCTGGCGATAGTAGAGGGAGCAGCGGAGGATTTCCTCGACGGCCACGCCGCGCGGACAGCCGAGGCAGGCGGAGCACATGGCGCAGGTCTCGCCGCGATGCGCGGCCACGTGCCGCTGGA
>VGYL01001158.1 GCA_016872975.1 Planctomycetota bacterium | reverse complement strand
CGTACCCGCCCTGCACGTTGCAGTAGCGGACCAGGGGCGTGTCCGCTTTGATCTGGCTGCTCCGGCCGTCGCTGGCGTTGAAATAGACAATCGAGCTGACGACGGTGGGCGCACCGCCCTGGATGCCGTGGCCGCGATTGCCCACGATCGTGCAATGCACAATCGTGGCGTAGTTCTGGGGCACGAGCCGCGCCCCGCGCGGGGCCCACATCTCGATGCCGTCGCCGCCGTTGCCGGCGATGATGCAGTTGACGATCGTGGGACTGCAATTCTCCACCAGCTTTATTCCCGCCTCGAGGTTGTCCACACTGCGACAGTTGCGGATGGTCGGCGCGGCGGTGTGACATAGGATCCCGCGCTGGGCGCCGGTGAGGGTGAAGCCCGCGAGCACGGCGGCGGCGGTCTCGCCCCGGGAGAACGTCACGGCCTCGGCGCTGCCCTCGATCACCGTCGCCTCGACCACGGCGGGGTCGTTCGGGTCCTGGGACCGGATCGTCAGGGCCTTGCCGGCGAAGGAGAGGGTCTCGCGGTATCGCCCGGGCGCGGCCACGAGCGTATCGCCCGCCTCCGCCTCCTGCACCGCGTGACGAAGATAGTTGTACTCGGTCCCTTTTGTCGTGTTACGAACCTGCCCGCTGGCGACCGTCAGGGGCGGCGTCACCAGCTCGATGCCCTCCTCCCTGCCGAGGTTCCGCGCGTATTTCTTCTCGACCGGGTTGTTCCAGTGCTCGTGGACGCCGAGACTGGCCAGCCGCACGCCGTCGCCCGCCGGGGCGTAGAAGCGGCGCGAGGGCGGATTCTGCGCCAGGGCGGCCTCGTGCAGGTAGTTGTCCACCCCCGCCCCGGTGCAGTCCGTCTGGGAAGGCTCGTTGCGGACGAAGTCCAGGGCGACCGAATCGATCGCCACCGGGTCCTGCGACATGAAGAGGCTGGACGTCCAGTCATTGCCGAAGGAGGCGAAGCGAACGACCTCGGCGCTCTGGTTGCGGGCGGCGTACAGGGCGTCGACCAGGTACAGCAGGGTCTTGCCGCCCAATTGCGGATGGCCGATAAGATCGACGAGGCAATTGTAGGAGCCCATCGCCTGGGTGCGGCTGCCGTAGTTGTGCAACGGCTGGGGCGTCCAACCGCCGTTGTTGGGGAAGTAGGTCGAGCCGAAGTGATTCTTGCCGCAGAAGGTGATCCCGAACAGGCTGTGCGACCGCAGCAGGGCCATGTTGATCAGGTACTTGGCCTCGGTCACCACCCGAGGCACATACGCGGTGGCGTTGCCCGGCACGCTCGGGTCGGCGAACCGGATCGGATGGGCGGGATCGTGCACGGCGCCGATCCGCCCGCTGCGCGTCGTGTTGCACACGAACTGCACGCTTTGGAACCGGGGATTGCCGCGGACCTTGTTGTAGATCGGATCGCCGATGTACCGCGAGGCGTCGTAGATCGTGATCGCCGAGGCGGGCACGCCGACGACGCGCACGAGCTGGTCAAGCACCGTGTGGATCATCTGCGGGCTGGGCATGCCGGCCCGCGGCGTCCACGTGCCGCCGCTGTCCTGGTTCATATTGATCTTGATGATGACCTTCTCGCCGCGGTTGTAGCCGACGTCGCCGAGGTTGCGGGTCCGATTGAAGTGCCGGAACAGCGCGTCCCAGGCACCGGCCTCGTCCGCGGCACCGGTCAGGGTGACCAAGGCCTGCGCGACCATCGTGTCCACGACCTGCTGGTCGATGTTGGCATCATCCCACCACGCGCCGGTCGTGCCGTTCCAGTGGGTCGCCTCGGGCTCGTGGACCCAGACCACGCGGCCCGGGTGAATCCCCTTGGCGACTCCCATGGGATTATTCGGCACCTCGCTCGGCGTGAACGCCGTGGCGCGGCGATCCGCGGTCACGCTCAGCGCGCCCCAGAGAGCGCCCACCGCGACCGCGGCCAACAGGCCGGCCAGGACATAGCGGGACTGGCCGGCGAGGTGCTTCGCCTTCCGATACGCCAGGCTGGAGGCGACGATCCCCGTCAGCCATACGACGAACGCGCCGGCCAGAGGCGCCGCCAGGCGCTGGCAGGGATACGCGGCCCGCGCAGGCTTGGGAATCACGCGGATCAGGAACCACAGCAGGGATGCCAGCCCCGCAAAAGGCAGGACCCAGGGCAGCCACCAGTGTCGGCGGGTGCCGTCGATTCGGCGTCCCGTCTTCGGGCAAACCGCCCCGGTGTGCTCGTCATTTCTCCTCGTCATGGTCGATACCTCCATTCGTGCACTGCATTTTATCAGACCCACTCGCCTAATGCAAGCGGCATCCCGGGAATTGCGGTCCTGGCTC
>VGYL01001157.1 GCA_016872975.1 Planctomycetota bacterium | reverse complement strand
ATACCGGAGAAATCGGAAGGCCATCCCGTACAGCGTCAGCCACGTCAGAATACTGTAGGCTGCCGTGGCCCACCGCTGCGGCAGACGCATGACGGTGTGCCAGACCACGAAGGGCCCCAGCATCATGAACGCATAGATGTAGCCGCCGTGCACGTTCGACCAGAAGATGATCAGTGGCACGATCAGCCAGATCAGGAGGCCGTTCTTGTAGCTGGCCAGGGCCAGGATGAGGATCAGGACGGCCACGAGAAGATTGGAGAAGCCGGCCGGCCGGATATCGAAGAAGGAACGCCCGGTAAGCATGGCAAAGCAGACGGAGGCGGCGGCCAGGGCCGGATTCACGCCGTAAAGGCGAGCCGTATAGTAGAGGGCGACAGCCGCCAGGATATAGAGAGCGAACTTCCACAGAACCAGGGCATCGTAATACGGCTCCGTTTCGCTGCCCAAAGCGGTCGTAAGCTTATAGAAAATCACGTGCGTCAGCCAGTTCTGATTGACCCAGCCGGTCGGATGCCAATATCGGACCGTCTCCAGGCCGACCTTGCCGGTGATCCATTGGGCCCAGCCGGGCCAGGTTTTCACTTCCTCCGCCGTCGGTCCGGCCTTGTGCGAATTGGCGCTGAACGGCTCCACCGTATTGACGCCATGCCGGACAAAATGCCGCCCGCACGCCATGGCCACCCAGGTATCCCCTGCCGCGACCATGCGCGTGCAGGCGTAAAGGGTGAAGATCAGCATGGCAACCCAGCCGATCACAACCGGCCAGCGGGAAACGAAGGGGCGGGTTTGCGGGCCCAGGGAGTCGCCTGCGTTCACAGTTTCGCCTGCTCTCATGCAATGACTTTCAGAAGATATCTCAAAGAAAAAAGTAGAAAGTACGCCTTTCTCCTTCTATCGTCAAGAATATGAGAGCATATCCTTTGAAATCGACGCCGGTATTCAAACAGCGGATTTGGGGCGGACAGCAATTGCGCGAAGTTCTGGGCAAGGAACTGCCGACAGACCAGCGGATCGGCGAGAGCTGGGAGATTGCCGATCTGCCCGAAGGGCAGTCCACGATTGCCAATGGGCCCTTGGCAGGACGAACGCTGGGGGACATGGTCCGTGGCCACACGGAGCAGATCGCGGGAACGAGGGATTTTCCGGAGCGGTTTCCCCTGTTGGTCAAGTTTCTCGATGCCCAGCAGGTCTTGAGCGTGCAGGTGCACCCGGACCCCGAGACTTGCCGACGGATGGGCCGCGGCGATCCCAAAACGGAATGCTGGTATATCCTCCAGGCCGAGCCCGGGGCGGTGATCTACAAAGGGTTCAAGAGAGCGACCACAAGGAGCCAATTCGCGCGGGCGATTGCGGATGGGACCGCCGCCGAATGGCTGGCCGCTGTCCCTGTTCATCCGGGTGAGTGCCATTTCATCCCGGCCGGGACCGTCCACAGCCTGGGGGCGGGCCTGCTGATCGCCGAGATCCAGACCCCCTCGGACACGACTTACCGTGTCTTCGACTGGAACCGGGTGGACGAGGCCGGCACCCCCCGGACGCTCCACATCGCCGAAGCCCTGGAGAGTATCCATTTCGAGACTACGCCGGACAGGCTGCCGGTTACAACGGTAGGACGGCTGGTCGATTCCGAGTACTTCCGGGTGGACAAAGGCCACCGGGGGCAAGACAGCGAGATCCTGCTTGCGCGGGGCTGTATGCGAGTGCTGATCTTCCTCACCGGGGGCGGCCGAATCGTTGCCGCCGACGCGGAATCCACCCAGTTCAAGGCCGGCGATTGCTTTCTCATCCCCGCGGCGTTCGAAGGAGCGGTGGTATTCACGGAGGATACCGAATACCTGACCGTAACGGTCTGAGAAGGTATGTGAAAAGCCCGCCTTCTCTGGGTGGCATCGTCAAGCGGAGTCTTCGGAGCTTGGCGATGGCGGCTGTTCCCCTGCGTGGGATCATCGCCCAAGCCTTGGGACCTTGACGATGGTCCGGCGTACGGGAAATCCGCCATCGCCAAGCTGCGCTTGACGCTGCCACCCGGACGCAATGACATACTCGGGCGCCCTATGTCATTGCAAGCGAGGCTCGCCGAGCGCGGCAATCCTGTCATTGCGAGGAGCGCAGCGACGAAGCAACCTCCTCCTGATCTAAAATGTAAAGAAAGAGAGAAGAAGGTTCAAGGACCGAAGGTCCGTGGTCCGATAAGCGAACTAGCGCATGTTTGACATGATCTGTCATAAGTCCTTGTAGAATAAGGGCTCCCGTTTGAGTTTGTCACTATTTCGGACTATGTCGTACTTCTTTTGCATCTGGTTTTGCCTTCGGTTCCGGTGCGGG
>VGYL01001156.1 GCA_016872975.1 Planctomycetota bacterium | reverse complement strand
ACCGTCTCGCGTTGCGGTCGGACAACGCCGACAGGAGACTGACGCCGACCGGCCGCTCGGTCGGGCTGGTCGAGGAGATGCGCTGGGCCCGTTTTCAGAGAAAGCTCGCGGCGATCGAGGGCCTCCAGCAGTACCTGCGCAGCACCCGCTCGGAGGGCGCAAGCCTCTGGGACCTGCTGCGGCGCCCCGACAGCGACGTGCCGCACCGATTGGCGGCATTGCCCGGGTACGAGCGCGATATCGTGGAAGCGGTCGCCGTGGACGCGAAGTACGAAGGCTACCTGGCCCGGCAGGACCGCCTCGCCGACCTGCAGCGCAGTCTGGACGGCAAACGAATCCCGGCGGGTCTGGATTACGCGGCCATCGAGCACCTCCGGGCCGAAGCGCGAGAGAAACTGACCGCGTTCCAGCCGGCCACGCTGGGCCACGCCTCCCGCCTCAGCGGCATCACTCCGGCCGACATTACGGTTCTGCAGGTGCACCTCAAGAGGATTCCTACCCGCTGACCAACCTCACATAGGTGTCATGGTCTCCGATCCAAAACCAGTAGGAGGTTCCTTCCTGGAGAAGAGCCAAGGCACGATAACCTCCTCCGATTCTGACGGACCAAGCGTCTCCCGCTTTCTTGAATCTGAGCGACGGGTGTCGAGGGTTCCGCAACCACAATCGATATGCCAGCCGGGGTCGTGCCTTGATTTCCGGTGATAAGCTGGCGTACGAGCGCCAGAAATCAGGGGTTGTCGAGGACTTCATCAAGCGGCCGGGTCCTTCCCGAGGCAATGTCCTCACGCACTCGCTTCAATATGGGATTCAGAGCCCCTCCCTTCTGGGAGTCTCGCTCAATCTCCTTGTCCCATTTGTCTGGACGGCCGATCTGGTATTCCGCCAGCCAGGAGAGGAATTCGTCCAACTCGCTCTCAGGAAGGGCCTTGACCTGCTCTGCTATCTTTTGGACGGCTGCTTTCATAATCGTCATATTCTCAGATCCTCGTTGAAAAAGCAATATCTTTGAGATTGCACACTCAGTATGCTAAGTCCTCGATGGGTCTTTCCGACAATCATTACAATCGTGGTTTGGGGCGGGATGCGCCGAAGTTCAAACTGTGGCGGTCGGCGGGGCTGATGCTCACGTACAAGTGCAATGCCGCCTGTGAGTTCTGCTACTACCATTGCGGGCCGGACAAGGGCGGGCTGATGCCCGTCGAGACCTGCCTCGCGGCCTGGCGGTCGCTTCGGACCCTCGCCGGCAACGAAGCCAGGATTCATCTGACCGGAGGCGAGCCCTTTCTCTATTGGGATCACCTCGTCGAAATCCTCCGGGAAGGCCGGAGGCAGAACCTCGGACCGGTCGATCTGATCGAGACCAACGGCTTCTGGGCGACCGAGGAGCAACTCATTGCCGGCCGCTTGAGCACGCTGGCTGCCCTGGGTATGCAACGGCTCAAGATCAGCGTCGATCCCTTCCACCAGGAATACGTCGATATCGAGCCGGTCCGCGCATTGGCCGCGGCGGCGAAGAGATTGCTGGGCCCGGACCGTGTCCTGGTCCGCTGGGAAAAGTATCTTCGTGGCGAGGGCGTATCGCCCTTGGATGTGGCGAGGGCATCTTGGCCTTGCTCTTTTGTGGCATGGGCTTCCAGCCCAGGTAGCATCGGCAGGATGCCGATGCCACAAGACGCGGGCGAGACGCCCACGACACGCAAGGGCGGGACGCCCTCGCCACGAGAGAAGATGTACATCGAAGCGTATCGCGACTATCCGTTTCGTTTCAGCGGGCGTGCGGCGAGACAGTTGGCACAATTGATTATTGATGCTGGATCATTGATGATTGAAAAGGAAGCATCGGACCCCATCTCAATTCATCAATCATCAATCATCAATCATCCTTGCCTTTCCGGCTTCCTCGGGGCCAAGGGCGTCCATATCGATCCCTACGGCAACGTCTTCAGCGGCACCTGCAGCGGCATCATTCTCGGCAATATCAATCAAACGCCTCTGGAGGAGATCTGGGAGAACTTCGATCCGAGGCGAAGCGGCCTGGTTGGGACTCTCTGTGCGCGAGGCCCTCACGGCCTGCTGGAGCCGGCCCAGGCCCTGGGTTACCAAGCCCGGCCCGCCTATGCCGACAAATGTCACCTGTGCACCCATATCCGCCAGTTCCTGTTCGAACACGGCCAGGATGCATCCGTCCTCGGCCCGCGCGACTGTTACGCCTGAGCCGTCGTGGCCGGCCCTCGCCGCTCGAAGGCCGTGGTCGGCAGCCGGTTGACAGACCGTTCTCAGTTTGCGGTTGCCGGTTTCCAGTTAGAGACCCCTAGTACTTCATG
>VGYL01001155.1 GCA_016872975.1 Planctomycetota bacterium | reverse complement strand
ATATCCCGCGGGCGGAGAGTCTGCTCTCACGGCACCAGATGGTCAAGCACCCGGCGGTCGTGCTCCATGAGCTGGCGCATGCCTATCACGATCAGTGCCTGGGTTTCGACGAGCCGCGAATTGTCGAGGCGTATGAGAAGGCGAAAGCGGCCGGCACGTACGAGACAGTGCTGCTGTACACCGGCCAGAGAGTTCGCCACTATGCGATGACCGATCAGAAGGAGTATTTCGCGGAGGGTACGGAAGCGTACTTCTATCGCAACGATTTCTACCCGTTCGTTCGGGCCGAACTGAAGGAACATGACCCTGTTCTGCACGATCTTCTGAGCGACATCTGGGGTCCCCTGCAATGACCGCGGTACCTATCCGTCACATTGCGAGTCCGTGTCCTTCACCTGTTCAGACGCCTTATACAGGGTTCTTCTTCATCTTCTGGACGATGCTGCGGTCGAAACGCTGTTGAATTGTGGGAGATGCAATTATGATGGGCACGAGTCGTCCTGTCTCACGTCGCCGGTTTCTCAAGAACACAGGTCTGCTGACAGCCACGGCGGCCCTGCCCGGTTGGATAGTGCGCGAAGCGGCCGCCGAGCAGAGTCCGCCGCGGAGCGTGTCGCCCAACGATTATATCCAGATCGGTCTGGTCGGCTGTGGCGGGCAGGGCCAGGGGGACGCTCGGAACGCCGAACGGCTCGGCGCCAAGGTGGTGGCGATCTGCGATGTCGATGCCGAACGTCTGGCCACAGCGGCCAAGCACTTTGCAGACGCGAAACGCCACGCCGACTTCCGCGAACTGGTCCGGCAGCGGGACGTGGACGCGGTCATCTGCGGGACCGTCGATCACTGGCACGTACTGGTTTCGATGGCCGCCATGAAAGCGGGTAAGGATGTCTACTGCGAAAAGCCGCTGACCCTCACCATCGACGAGGGCAAGCATCTCGTCAACGTCCAGAAGCAGACCGGGCGCGTCCTGCAGACGGGCACGCAGCAGCGGAGCAGCATCTACTTCAGCATGGCTTGCGATCTCGTCCGCAACGGCCGTATCGGCAAGATCTCCAGGGCCGAGGTCTGGCTTCCGGCGGGCTTGCGTGAAGGACCATTCTCCACCGCGTCGGTTCCGGACGGGTTCGACTACGACTTCTGGCTCGGCCAGACGCCGAAGGCGCCGTACGTCAAGGAACGTACCCACCGGACATTCCGCTACTGGTGGGAATACTCCGGCGGCACCATGACGGACTGGGGTGCGCACCACAACGACATCGTGCTGTGGGCCCTGGAAATGGATGACTCCGGCCCCGTCAGTATCGAGGGCAAGCCGCTGGTGGAGATGATCCCCGGCGGGTACACCGCGGCGAGCGAGTACGCGGTCACGTACACGTATGCCAACGGCGTGGTGCATACCTGCAACAGCACCAGGGACAGCGCGTGGAATGGTGCGGTCGTCAATAAGGGCGGGCAACTGCACGGCATCAAGTTCATCGGCTCCGACGGATGGATCTGGGTGACGCGAGACCAGATCGGCGCCAGCGAACGCGCCATTGTGGCCGACAAGCTCCCTGATGATGCCAAGAGGGTCTATCACAGCGAGGACCACATGGGCAATTTCCTCGACTGTGTCCGTTCCCGCCGGGCCACGATCTGCCCAGCCAGTGTCGGGCATCGGTCTGCGAGCTTGGCACACCTTGGCGTCATCGCCATTCGCTTGGGCCGAAAGCTCCAGTGGGACCCGGTCCGTGAGAGTTTCATCGGCGACGCCGAGGCGCAAGGTCACGTGTCCCGGCCGATGCGACAGCCCTATGGCTACGATATGATCTGAGTGCCGGTGAAGGCGATCGTTCCTACGGTTTCCGAATCTGCCTACCGAAAGGGAATTGGGAATGAACACGAATGTCATGCTGTACGGTATCCTTCTCTTGTCGGTACTGGCAGGGGCCTGCGGTACCGCTGCGGAATTGCCCCACATCCTGATCATCTATACCGATGATCTGGGCTTCGGCGATCTTTCCATCTACAATCCGAAAGCGGCCTACAAGACACCGCGCATCGACAGAATGGCGAGAGAAGGTATCAGGTTCACGGATGCGCACAGCCCTTCGACAATCTGTTCTCCGTCGCGCTATGGGCTCTATTCCGGGCAGCAGATCTTCAGGTCCACCGGCAGGGGGGGAGGCGCCTTCGAGGGGCCTGGCGGTCCCAGTTATCTCCAGCCGGCCACATTGACCCTGGGCGACATGCTGCGCGCCAGGGGGTATCGGACCGGCGTATTCGGGAAGTGGCATGTGGGCCTGACCTGGTACGACGATGCCGGCAAGCGGCTCGGGGGCGGATTTGCCAACGC
>VGYL01001154.1 GCA_016872975.1 Planctomycetota bacterium | reverse complement strand
GCGGAGGCTGGCTGCCGGCGGCTCGGTCGTGATCTGACGCCGGACCATGCTCCGGAGACCCCGTCCGGGGCCCCGCGGGGGCGATAATCCTGAAGTCTGCGCCTTGCCAAGGGGCGGTCCCGGCAGTAAAATGGAGAATCTGATAGGGAACATCCGCGCCCAAACGGGCATCTTGTAGTCTAGTGGCAAGAGTATTCTCTACAGGAGGATCGTGGCCATGCGTTCACGCAAAGCGTTTACGCTCATCGAGTTGCTCGTCGTCATCGCGATCATTGCCATCCTGATGGCGGTTCTGATGCCGGCTCTCCATCGGGCTCGTGAAGGCGGCAAACGGTCCGCATGCCTGAGCAATCTCAAGCAGTTGACCCTTGCCTGGAACATGTATGCCGACGAGAACGACGACCGGCTCGTCAACGGGGCCACCGGCTACAGCAACCGGAACATGGCCTGGGGAGACCACTCCCGCGAGCTGGCCTGGATCGACACGCTGGACAACAGCAACTGGGACACCCAGATTCAGGGGATCCGACGCGGCGCGTTGTGGCCCTACCTGCGAAATGAAGGCATCTACCGCTGCCCGACCGGGCGGCGGGGACAGGCGCTGACGTACTCGATCATGTTCTCGATGAATGCGGTGTGCCATACCGAGGTGCAGGGCGTCAAGGGCGCTCACGTCAAGAAACGCAGCGAAATCCGGCCGGCGCCGGCGCTGCGATTGGTCTTCATCGACGAAGGCTTCATGACGGCGGACGCCTACGCCGTCAACTACACCGCCGAACGGTGGTGGGATAATCCGCCGGTCCGCCACGGCGACGGCGTGACTCTCTCCTACGCGGACGGGCACGTGGAACACTGGCGGTGGCTGGGCACCGATACGATCAAGCGGGCCCGGCTCAAGGAGAACGAAGGCCCCGGCGGCAACTGGACGCCGGAGACCGCGGACGGCTTCAAGGACCTCTACAAGATGCAGCGGGGTTGCTGGGGCAAGCTCGGTTACACACCCAACCATTGAGGGCCGGGGTGCCGGGACGCCGTCAGATGCGTTTCGTAGCGCGGGCATTTTGCCCATGTTACCGAAAGGAGAATTGTGGTCATGCGTACGCGAAAAGGCTTTACCCTCATCGAGCTCCTGGTAGTCATCGCGATCATTGCCATCCTGATGGCGGTTCTGATGCCGGCCCTCCATCGGGCCCGCGAAGGGGGAAAACGGGCTTCCTGTCTGAGCAATCTCAAGCAATTGACGCTCGCCTGGAGCATGTACGCCGACGAGAACGACGACCGGCTCGTCAACGGGGCCACCGGCTACAGCAATCGGAACATGGCGTGGGGCGACCACTCCCGCGAGCAGGCCTGGATCGACGGCTTTCGCCCGAACAGTTGGGATGACCAGATCCAGGATATCCGCCGGGGCGCCCTGTGGCCGTACGTGCGCAATGAGGCCCTCTACCGGTGCCCGACGGGCCGGCGCGGACAGGCCCTGACCTACTCGATCATGTTCTCCATGAACGCCGTCAACCACCCCTGGTCCCAGGGGATCAAGGGCGCCCACGTCAAGAAGAGAACCGAGATCCGTCCGAACCTGGCCCAGAGGCTGGTCTTCATCGATGAGGGCTACATGACGTCGGATGCCTACGCGGTGTACATTCATCTGGAGCAGTGGTTCGACAACCCTCCCGTGCGGCACGGGGATGGCGTGACAGTGTCCTTTGCCGACGGCCACGTCGAGCACTGGCGGTGGCGCGGCACCGAGACGATCAAGCACGCCCGGGACTACGAAAATCGGGGCCCTCAGGTGGGTTGGGTGCCGACCACGGATCAGGGATTTGCCGACCTCTATGTCGTGCAACGCGGCTGTTGGGGCAGGTTGAACTATACGCCACGGTATTGAGGGCCCGCCGGCCATGACGTTGGAGGACTTCTCCTCGTACCGCATTTCGCAAGTCCTGAGACTATAGGGTAGAGATTGCTTCGTCGCTGAAGCTCCTCGCAATGACATACTTGGGCACTCTATGTCATTGCGAGCGAGGCTCGCCGAGCGCGGCAATCTACCACCATAGTCGCGGTACTTGTGAAATGCGGTACTCGTAGCGACTGTGTCGTGTGTCCCCGCGTGATGTCGTCCCGTGGGCGGGAGCGTTCGGCCGATGAGGAACGCGCGGGCATCGCAGGCGAGACCGCTCACGGATTTTCCCGGCCGGGTGAGGGAATCGCCGCTTTCCAGGCGGCCTTTTCGTTGAGACTATTGACGTCCGAGCTACTCGGGTCCTTGACCGTCAGCGAGTACCCCTGGCCGTCGGCGCTCTTGAACCAGTTGTCCTCATAGCGGAAGCTCTGGATGA
>VGYL01001153.1 GCA_016872975.1 Planctomycetota bacterium | reverse complement strand
CGGGGACTTTTGTCGTGGGCGTCCTCCTTGCCCAAATCGGTTATCAGACACATAACAGATCGGCAAAAAGGCCCCTGGAAGCCCAATTCTTCGACTATTCTCTGCCAACATCACGAGGTACGACCGGCATTTGTATCGTTGCAGTTATTGGGCTCTGTATCTCTGAAGTAAACCGTACGTTCGAGAAGGAGGGGACGGGATGGGGGATCTGTGTGCTTTTGGGTGCTCCTATCGCGTTTTGCATACTCGCAGGTATATCCATAGGGATACTCTGGGCAATTTTCCATGTAATTACCTTTCCTATTTTTTACTTTCTTCGGAGGAAGGAAACCGCACGCTATGAAGCGAAATGTGCCACGCTGCATAGCACGCTTTCAGAAGTCACAAATAAGCGAAGCCAATGTTTGAATACCTGGGGTAAAGAAGCCAAGAAAACCAAGAAGGGAAAGCTTAGGCAAAAAACTCCTATTGCGGACGAGCTCGAAAGGATGATAGGAGAAATAGAGGAAGATGAAGAGCAATGAGTTTGATTAGGGATAGCCACGAATGGCCGCCTTTATGAAAGTTAAGTACTCAAAAACCCGCTTACGCGACAGGTCTGCTTGGCTTAGTTGGGGAAAGGGGCCATGCGTGAGAATTCGCGGGGAATTCGCGGGGTCATGCTTAAATTATGAATTATTCTGCCGTGGACCCGTTCCGCGGCGGCCCTGGGCGAATTCTGGGGTCAGCTCACTCGTTCCGGTCTGGAATTGACTATTCCTGTTGACAGGGGTGGGGGGGTCGGCTAGACTGGGGCCATGGCCGGGCCGTTACGCCGCGAGTATCCGGCAGCAGCATGACCACGTCGCGCAGCGGATGGCAAGAGACCCTGCTTTGACAGAAGCCGTGAGGCAAAGCCGCGCAGGAATCGCGAATAGTCAGCCGCCAGCGGCCGAAAAATACGTTCGGCTCGAGTTGACTGTCGTCATCGAGCACACGATTCCTTGGAGAAACTGAATGGCGAGCAACACGCACGAG
Source organism: Planctomycetota bacterium (assembly GCA_016872975.1). GTDB lineage: Bacteria > Planctomycetota > Phycisphaerae > Sedimentisphaerales > Anaerobacaceae > PLanc-01. The sequence continues at coordinate 1,326 of VGYL01001153.1, read as the reverse complement.
GTCACACTCGGTGGCGTCCACTACACCTGGGACGGGAACTCCTGGTTCGAAACCAAGTCCTTCCTTCGACCGCCGACCGGCATTGTCTCGAAGCTCAACGCTCTGGTCAGAGACAGTCTCGCCAGTGAGGACACCACGATCACTGATGCCAATCTCCTGATGGACCGTGCCAGGCAGGCACGCGAGAGCCAGCAGTTCGAGCGGGCTGTCGCGCTTCTTCGGCGTGTGCTCGTCATCCGTCCAGATTCCGAGAGTGCTCTCGCGATCCTTTGCTCCGTCCTGCGGGCTCAAGGGTTACCCGATCGAGCACTCGCGGAGACCGACCTCTTCGATCATTCCAACTATCCGCCTCTCATTACTTCCCGCGCCGCCGCGATGTGCGACTTAGCGAGGTGGGAGCAGGCAAAGAAGCTGATCGGCCGCGTTCTCGCGATGCCTGGCGATCACGGAGAGGCATTCTCCGTGGTTCACCGCATCAAGGGCGCACGTCCAGATCTGTATCCACCCAAGGACCAGGGGAATTAAAGGTTTCCGGTACCTTTTTCTGCTTCTTTCCCCTGCCGCGATTTTCGCCACCCGGGATCCTTCTTCAGCGATCGTTGTATTCGCTCCTCGATCTGTTCGGCGGTGAGACCGGTATAGGCGCGGGAGAGTTCCTCCCGGCGCCGGCGCATAAACGCGACGGCATCAAATGTCTTCTTCATATAACACCTCTTGGGGTGTGCGGATCTCGATCACACCATATCCCTGTTCCAAGTTCACGGCATTGAACAGCCTAATTCTACCAAGATTGACGATATGTTGGAAGTTCCAACTGACCAGCACATCTGCGCCGTTCACCGTGGCCAACGCCACGTGCAGCGCATCGGCCAGAGATTGCGCTCCGACCACGCCGTGAGCCACATAGGCGTCCGCGAACTCCCTTGCCTCCGCGCTGATCCGCACCCGAACCTGATAAGCGGCGGGCACATCGTTCAGATGGGCCTTGGCGGGGTCAGGCTTTCCCTTACACCTTAGTGGATCTCCCGCATCGATTCATTCTGGTCTGGGCGCTCTTGGTCCTTGCGGCCGGGATCGGGACTTGTGCTTCCGGCGGGGTCGTGGAATTTCTCCGATTTTACTTGACGGCGAACTGTGTTGCAGGTACGCTAACCAGAGAACGGACCGGCGCTTTCGGGGCCGCGAAGGCGCCCAGCCGGGCCGGGACGGCAGCAAGTCCCGGCCGGTCGCAAACCGCCGTTCGCCCGTGGGCTTCGAGACGCCCGCGATACCCCGGAATACCCAGGGGTAGGTCGTACCTCATGATGTTGGCAGAGAATAGTCGAA
>VGYL01001152.1 GCA_016872975.1 Planctomycetota bacterium | reverse complement strand
GACCTGTCCCTTTCAAAAGCGAGCTTCTCCAGATCCTTCTCGGCATACCCCAGGAGAGCCCCATAGGCGTGGCGGGCGGTCAGGTCGAACTGGGCGGCCTTGGGGTCACTGCCACCGGGGGTATGACAGGCGACGCATCGCTTCTCGAGCACCGGCTGGACGAGCCGGTCGAAGCGCAGGGGCCAGGAGCCCTCGGGGCCGGGCGTCAGTTTGGACGGTCCCGCCTGCACCGCCAGCGGCCGGCCACCGGGCGGCGGGGCCTGGTCGCGCGACTCGTGGCAGCCGATGCAGGAGAGGGTCTGGCCGGGCAGGACGTAGGTCAGCGACCGCATCGTCTGCACCGCGAGGCCCCGCGCATCGAGGGCCTGGAAGAAGACCGGCACGCCCGAGGGGATACGGAAGTAGGCTGAGCCGTCCGCGGCAACCGGCACGGTGCCCAGGACATACTTGCCCGGGTCTTCGGCCGAGACGCCGATCCGCGGCTGGTTCATGTGCGGCTGCGTCTTGGGCGGCACCGCCACGATCCGTAGACGCTGCACCGTCCCGCGCCGCACGCCCGCCAGGCCCTGGTAGACGTCCTGGACGAGAAAGGCGCCCTCCTGAACGCCATCCCAATCCGCCTCCGTCGGGTGCACAGGCGGCTTCGGACGCGCACGGACCGGCAGCGGATACATGCTGGAGATCCTCTCATCCCGGTGGAGCAGCTCCAGGTTACCGAACCGGTCGCACAGGTACAGGCCCATGGCGTTGACCGGGTTGCGGTCGTCCTGGATCTGGTTGCTGCCGGCATGGGGCGGGAGCTTTCGCGTGCTCCAGCCGACAAGATAGAAGTCCTCCGAGAGCGGATACGGGCTCGCATAGTACGTGTCGTGCCAGGCCTCGGTCTCGGGGAACGGGACCTCGGGGGTCAGCCGGGTCAGGGGCGTTTCGCCCTCCTCGCCCCGGGCGCGGTCCAGCAGGACGAGCGAGCCGCCTTCGATGGAGTGATGCGCGGCGGCGGTGAAGACGATCCGGGTCGAGTTCGGGACCGAGCGGGCTTCGAGGACCGCCTGCGGCTTGGTGGTATAATTGCCGTAGACGAGTTGCGGGTTGGCGCCACCCTGGTTGGCGGACCAGAGACTGAAGAAGTGTCCGTTGAAGCGATCGATGTAGTCCCAACGCGTGTAGAGAATGCGGCCATCGTCGGCAACGGACGGCGTATACTCGAAGGTCTCGAAGGCTGAGATGGGCCGCAGGTTGCGGCCCTCGGAGTCCATCAGGTGCAGCGTGTAGACAGCGCAGGGTCGCTTGTTGTCGCCGCCGCAGCGGACGTAGCTGTCGGGCAGGGTCCCGGTCAGCGTGGCCGCGGTGTTGGCCTTGGTGCACTGGACGAAGGTGCCCTTGCGCGTGGAGAGAAAGACGATCTCGCCACTCGGCAGATAGCGGGCGTCGAAGTCATCGTAGTGCCCGTGCGTCAACTGCCGCACGCCGGTGCCGTCGAGGTTCATCTCGTAGATCTGGTAGAAGGCGTCCTCGGGCAGCTTGGCCTTGTCCACCTTCTCCAAGCCCGCGACCTGGGGATCGTAGCGGCACCAGGCGAAGAGGACCCGCTTACCATCGTAGGACAGGTCGGGCCGGAGGAAGTTGCCTTCGGACCAACTCTCGGTCAGGCAGCGCAGTCGCGGCGTGTCGCGGCGGAACCCTTCGAGGAGATATATCCCCCCGCCGGGCCGGGACCACCAGCCGTAGTACTGGTCGGAGATGTGCGGCAGCGTGCCGGGAGCCCGCTTGACAAAGAGAATCCGCTCGAAATCGAGCAGCGGGTTCGCCAGGGCCAAGCGGCGGATGGCCCACCGCGCCCGCCGGTAGAGGTGGTCCCTCATCTGCTCGTCCGTGGCCGAGGCACTTTCATCCAACGCCTCCCGCAAGATATCAACCTGTGCCTGCACATCAACCCCCATCTCCCGCAGGCAGGCGGCCAGCTTGAGGCCCCGCTCGACAAGCGCGGCGATCGGCGTCGTCGAGACCTCCGCCCGGCCGTGGTGACGCGACCACTGGCTGACCGAGCTTTGCGTGCAGGGCTTGCCCGGCGCGATGTTCTCCCGCATCGCGGCCGCGTAGACCTCGACCTCGTCGAGATGGAAGTAGTCCTTGCCGGGCAGTTGCAGGCGGACGAACCGGGCCGAGACACCCGCCAGCGGGATTTCCAGGGGCTTGCCGTCCTTGTGGCCGAAGAAGACGGTGCCGTCGTGCTGGTATACCCGCCGGAATTCCTTGCCGTCATCGGAGACCAGAACGAGCAATCGCGCCGCCCGCGCCGCGAAATCCGTGCGGTTGTACAGGCGGAGCCGGTCGAGCTCCTGCG
>VGYL01001151.1 GCA_016872975.1 Planctomycetota bacterium | reverse complement strand
ACCGGTGGCCGTGCTGCGTATCCTGGCCGCCCACCAGCCGGTGGCGACCAGCGATGGACGGCTGTTGATCCGCTACATGGATGCCCGCGGTCGGCCGGGCTGCCGTCCCCTATACCCACATGAGCTGCCTGGGTGGCGAGCCGACCGGGGGACGGTGGATGTTTCGTCGCTGCCGATACCTGGCGCCACCTGGAGTGACCTGGACCCGCTGGAATTCGTACGCCTGCGCCGGATGGTAGAAGAGAATCGGGGAGATGCTGCCCTGTTGGATCTCTCTGACGAGGAAACTGCTCGCGCGCTGGGCCTGGTACGCGCCGAAAACGAAGTGCTGACGCCCACTCTGACCGGGCTGCTGCTCGTCGGCAAGGAAGCCGCCCTGCGCAACCACGTCCCCACCCACGAGGTCGCCTTTCAGGTGTTGCGTGGCAGTGATGTGGTCGTCAACGATTTCCGTCGCTGGCCGCTGCTGCACATCCACGAGTGGATCATGCAGGCCATTGACGTGCGCAACGAGGAGCAGGAGTTGATGGTAGGCTCCTTTCGTGTGGGCGTACCGCGCTACGACCGGCGCGGCATACGCGAAGCCGTCAACAATGCCCTCATCCACCGCGATTATGGCCAGTTGGGTGCCGTCCACGTCCAACTACACGACGATCATGCGCTGATCGCCAATCCGGGTGGCTTTGTGGTCGGCGTCCACGCCGGGAACCTGCTGGCGGTCGCCCCGCGTCCCCGCAACCCTCTGCTGGCCGACGCTTTCAAGCGCATCGGGTTGGTCGAAAAGACGGGGCGCGGCGTGGGCATCATCTATACCGGACAGTTGCGGAACGGCCGTCCGGCGCCGAGCTATTATCGCTCCAGCGAGGCCAGCGTGACGGTAACGCTGGATAGCAGACCAGGCGACCTGGACTTTGTGCTCCTCTCCATCCGCGCCAATCGGCGGTTGGGACGAGCTGCGAACGTGAGAGAGCTGCTCATTCTGTGGGAACTGTGGCAGCACAGGATCAGTGACGCGCGCGCTCTGGCCCCTATCCTGCAAACGGATGTAGCCCACACGGATGGACTGCTGACGGAGCTGGTCCAGGCCGGCCTGCTGCGAGCCGAGGGAACAACCTATCGCCTGGAACCAAAACTGCCAGGAGAAACCCGGAAGGAGGCCGAGACGACATCGGTCGATCTGGAAGCCGCCATCCTGTCCTACGTGCAGACGCACGGCCGCATCACCCGGCGTGAAGTGATGGAGTTGTGCCAGGTGAGTGGCCCACAGGCCTATCGTCTGCTCAAGAAGCAAGTAGATGCCGGCCGGCTGCGCCAGGTCGGCCCCCTTACCGGGCGAGGCGCCGCTTACGAGTTGAACCAAAACGCATAAAAACGCACGGCGTGCGTTTCCTGGACGCCACCGTGCGTTTAGAAACGCGCGAGCATGTTTTGAGTGTCCATTTAAGGGGGATAAGTTATGCAAACCATCCGCGAACTACTAACTCGCGACCTCTCCGAACCCATCGAAGAGGTCATCAAGCTCGACCAGCAGGACGAGCCAACCGTCTACACCGAGATCACCGAGTACGTGGCCACTGACCGCATCAAGCGGCAGTACATGGAGATACTGCAGGCCATCGCCGACGCGCCTGGCGATCCCACGGAGGGCGTAGGCGTCTGGATCTCGGGCTTCTTCGGCTCTGGCAAATCGTCCTTCGCCAAAAACCTGGGCTACATCCTCTCCAATCGCCAGGTGCTGGGCCACCCGGCGGCGCAGCTCTTCATCCAACAGTTGCAGGAGCAGTCGCCCACCGATCCGTTGGTTGGGCGAATCGCCGACACGGTGGACTTCATCAACAAACGCTTCGACGCCCACGTCATCATGTTCGACGTGCAGGTGGACCGGGCCGTGCGCCGCGCCACCGAGCCCATCGCCGAGATCATGTACACCGTGCTGCTGCGGGAGCTGGACTACGCCCAGGACTATGATGTAGCCGAGTTGGAGATCGAACTGGAGGCAGAAGGCCGCCTGGCCGATTTTGTGCAAGCCTGTGCCAGGGCCTTTGGCGACCAGGTGGGGGAGGGCATGACCATCGAATCGGTCCCACCCACCTTGCCGAATGTATCGCCAGAGACGTATGGTGTGTGGCGACAGGTACGCAAAGGGGCGCAGCGCATCCAGCGGGCCAGCGCCGTGCTACACGAGGTGGATCCGGCGACGTATCCCACGCCCGATTCGTGGGCAGCTTCGCTCCAGCAAAAGAGTGACATCACCATCCGCACGCTGGTGGATCGCACCTTTGAGCTAACGGCCCGCCGCCGTCCCGGCTACACTGTCACCTTCGTCATTGACGAGGTAGGTCAAT
>VGYL01001150.1 GCA_016872975.1 Planctomycetota bacterium | reverse complement strand
ACCGTCACCCCTTCGATGAGGCTCTCTTCCACGCCCTCCGTTAGCGCCCGGCCTGAGAACCGGACCACGCGGAGTTGCAGCGGTTTGAGCTTCGGTTCGCGCGCCTTGGGATCAATGGCAATCCACACCTCAAATGGGTTCTGCGTTGTGAGTCCATGGAATCGAAGGGCCGACAGCAGACAGACCACCCCATGGGGAACGCGCTTGCACACCTCACCAAGGCTGTGGTGTTCGGTGAGGTCAGAGTCCGGCATGGCGTAGATCCCGTGTCCGAGTCGGTCCAGCAGCCCCTCCTTGTGCAGTCGCCAAAGGTAGTCTTGGGGGATCCCGAGCCGCTGGAGGTCTCTCGGACGAACGATGCCGGCTTGTCGGATATGCTCTATGGCTTCTTCCAGCTTTGTCTTCTGGGCCATGCTGAGACCCCATCAATGAAACGTCGGTATTTCCCAGCAACTCCCGACGTTTTATCGTTCTACGTCTGCCTTGTCAACTTGTTTCTGAAAAGGAAGCCGCCTTTCAGTCGCCCTCTGCCGAACGGAGATGGGACGCAGATGAACGCGGATGAACGCAGATACGGCTTCAGGGCCAAAGGCTGTGGACAGCCGTCCTGGGTAGTGGCCGAGTCATCGGCTGTTCGCCGCGGCGAAGAGGACGGCATTACTGCCGCACTACAAAGCGTTGGTTCGTAGTGGGCGAGTCATCGCCTTCTCCGGTCTTCTCTCATGCGCCGATTTCTGCTGTGCCCGCCGTCTCCGCCTGTGGCGGACGGCCTGTCCTCATTCGTGCTCGCTCCAAATTCGTGGGGACACGCCGTTCTCTCCCCCCGCGAACGTTCGCCTTCATGGGCGGCGCGCTTCGCGCCGTCACATGGAAGGCGTGGTTCGAGGCACTATACCTTCTCCCCGATGTGGATGCCGGTCTTCTCGTTGTGGTAGCGGAAGTTCCGGAACATGCTGCCAGACATGATCGCGATAAAGAGCGCGACCTTCGCCGCCGTGGCCCAGGAGATCGATCCAGCGACCAAGCCCTGTTGGACCGCACCCGGGAAGAGGTCGGGCACGGTCCAAGCCCAGACCGCCTTTATGAGAAGCAGGCCAACGATAAACATTACGCATACGATCACGACGATACCGGCAACCAGTGCTGCAACCTTCGATCCACTCATCTCCTCTTTCTCCTTTCCTCGAACTTGTTATTCTACGCCGATTACCTTTTGCCGGAATCGGCACACGAAGTGGTGGTAGGCTACCTCCCGTCGGGGTCTCTGTCAAGCGTCTCTTGGCGAAAGTGCGCAGAAATCTTGACGGAAGGGGCGTGCCCGGTTAACATAACACGGGTATAGCCGTGTTATGTTAATCGGCGTAGACGGGTATCGTGAATCCTCATGTCCCTCTATTGGCCGCTGCCGGACTCACGAAGAAACCCGTCCCGAGCATCGGGACGGGTTTCTGGCCGTCTGGTGCCTGCCAAACAAGCCGCCGAGGACGGCGGCTTCAGCGGTCACATGCGAATTCTGGATACCCGTCTCGGCGTATAACACGGGTGTCGCATTCCGCCGGAGAGTGGGGCCAGCCTCTGGCTGCCCGTGGCGGACGCGGCGATCGGCTGTGGCGCGATTGCACCACTCTGATGGAACGGGGGGTATGGAAAGCCACCCCGCAACTGCCGACCTTCTACCGCGCCGCGCTGGGTCTGCCAACGCCTCTCTCGCGGTGCCGCCTAGTTCCGCCGGAGAGTGGGTAAGCCTCTGCCTGGGGGGATACGGCAACCGGGACGGTTGCGCCGCTCTGGCGGAACGGCGGTCTCACGAGGCCCCATTCGCGGTCGCTCTCAATTCGCGGGAACACCCCGTTTCCCGCCCCCGCGGCGCGGCTGTCGCCCACGAATTGGAAATGACCACGAATAGAAGGCTTGCGGCGCACGGGAAGGTCGGCTATGGAAACCCGCCCGACATTTTGGTAGAGTCTCTGGCCGAACGGGATGGGTGGCTCGAGGAAAGGAAGGTGATGTGAAGCGTGGAAAGGCCTGATGGTCGAGGAGGTCTAAGCCGCTCGTGAGAGACAGCCGCCGAGTGACGGCTGAACAAGGCACAAAGAAAAGGAGGAGTGCCATGATGCGCTTCGCATGTCCGTCTCGCAGACTTGCCGCAAGGCTGTGGCCCTTGGCGCTGGTTGTGCTGTGCACGGGGCTATGCTCTAGCCCGAACACAGGTCTGGGACAGCCTGCCGGGGAGACGTGCATCCACTTCTGGCGGCAAGGAGAGAACAGCGGCTTTGCGAGGATAGAGGGTCCCAAGCCGGTGGGAACCGAGTGGAAGCAATACGAGTTCTCAGGCGTGGCCCCGGCGGACG
>VGYL01001149.1 GCA_016872975.1 Planctomycetota bacterium | reverse complement strand
ATTGTCAGCGACCTGGAAGGCTGCGTGCGTCTGGAACAGCAGCAGGAGCAGCATGGCCTGGGCCGAGCCGACAAGAAGTATGTCGATAGCGCGTATGTCACGGACGACACCCTGGCGCAGGCCGTCGCCGAGGGGCGCGAGCTGATCGGTCCGGCCCACCCGGCGATCAACTCGCGGGGCAAGGGATTCACCGCGGAGCAGTTCGACATCTCGGTGGCCGAGCAGCGGGCGGTCTGTCCGGCGGGGCACGCCAGCACCCAGTGCAGCCGCCTGGAGAATCGGGAAACGGGGCAGATCGACTACCGTTTCGAGTGGAGCTATCACTGTGATGATTGCCCGCTGCAGGCCCAGTGCACCAAAGCGGGCCGCGGCCGCCGGGCGGTGACGGTCTCGCAACACCATGACCTCTTGCAGGCCCGACGCCGCGAAATGCAGACACCGGCCTTTCAAGAACAGATGCACCAACGCAACGCGATCGAAGGCACGATCAGCGAGTTCGTGCGGAACGGCGGACGGCGGACCCGCTATCGCGGTCTGGCCAAGACGGCGTTGGCGGACTGTTTCCACCGGGCGGCGATCAACGCCAAACGTTGGATTCGTCTGTTGCAGTACCGCTTGGGCCTGCATGCCGCCGCGGCCCGGTAATTATAGAGAAAGGAGATCTGTACCCGTATGAAAGCGACGATGGACCTGCTCCCGCGCACCCACCCAGGGAAAACGACCGGTGATGCATTCCCTCGGCCGCCGCCCGCATGATTCTGTGCCTTCCCGCCCCCCTCACGAAGGAACTCCACTCCCTCCCCAGACACCAGGGTTTTTCAGCGGAATCGAACTTTACACTTCACCCTTCACACTTCCAACCTATCTGAGCCCATCCGGATAGCGTCTGACGACGCCACTACGAACCCGAGCCCGGGAGTGGCGTTTCTGGGCCAAAAAGTCAGACCGCCAATCAGACCGCCAAGGGGTCCCGCGGAAATCAGCCCAAAAACCGCGGTCTTTGCCCGTGCCGGCTCCGACGGCCATGCCGGGCACCCGTTAGCCAGGGTTCCTGGCCGCCAAAAACCGCATTCTTGGCAGCGCCAGGTCAGACCGCCATCAGACCGCCAAATACCCACGGTTTACGGGCCCAAAACCGCGTTTTCAGGGGCGCCAGTGGGGTTGCCGGGATCAGAGCGCCATGCCATAGTGGTTGGCGGTCTGAATTTTTGGCGTGAAAAACGCCTACCCCGTGGGGGCAGTTGGCGGTCTGATCGTTCAACGGAACTCGACCAGGGCGGCGAAGGCGGTGAAGCCGGCGCCGAAGGATAGGAGCAGGCCGGTCTGGTGGGGGCGGGCCTCGTGCAGGATGCGGTCGAGGACGAACCGGACCGAGGGGGAGGACATGTTGCCGTAGTTATGGATCAAGACGTTATGAGCGCTCCAGTCAAAATCGAGCACGAAAGACAACGTTCTGCAAGATCGTAGTACGAAGAGCGCAAAGAAGAGAAGAAGAAGACGACAGAGGACGGCCGTGGTCTGTCCTCGGATCTCCGCCCTCTGTCTTCGTGGCCTTCGGGCTCTTCGTAGCTTCACGCCTTTGGTTGCGGCCGCAGGCCGACTGTGCCAAACGAAGCCAATCGGCGGGGCCGCGGGTGCGGGGCCGGAGGGACAGCGCGGGGAAATGCGAGGCGAAAAGCCCTGGTAGGGTGACGCCGCACAGCTTATCTTGATAAGGTTCGGTGGCCGGAACAATCGGTTGGAAAGGAGCCGGATTATGGCAGTCATCGCGGGAACTCGATTCTGGAAGCTCTTGGGTCCGATCGTGGCGGCGGCGGTGTGCCTGGCGGCAGGCGTGCCGGTGGTCGCGGCGGGGCCGGCGGCGGGTTTGACACTCGTCCAGGACGGGCAAGCCCAGGCGGTCCTGGTCATCAGCGCTGAGGCGGCCGACGTTGCGCCCGAACAGAAGAAGCAGGGGCGCAGGGATGTGGTGCCAAGTCCTCATGCGCCGGAGCGGCTGGCGGCCCGGGAGATTCAGGACCATGTTCGCAGGATGTCCGGGGCGACGCTGGAGATCGTCAGGGCCGGACAGGACCTTGGGGGTCGCAAGCCGGTCTACCTCGGCACGGCGGCCCCGGCCTCCCTGGAAGAGGCCATCCGGGCCAAGGGCCGCGATCCGAGCGCCTTCGCGCTGGTGGTCGGCGCGGAGAGCATCTCGATCCGCGGGCTGTCGGCGGAAGGGACGCTGTTCGGCGCGTATGAGCTGCTGGAGCAACTGGGGGTGCGGTGGTTCCTGCCGGGAGAGCTGGGACTGGTGGTGCCCGAGGCCAGGACCGTCACGGTGAAAACGCAGCGGACGATCGCGGTGCCGTCA
>VGYL01001148.1 GCA_016872975.1 Planctomycetota bacterium | reverse complement strand
CACAAATCAACGGAGATGCGAGGAAAACCCGTCTGAGGAGCTCAGCCCAGGAATAGTCGCGGGGGCGCACGGCGCCGGAGTCGCGCATTGCATGGCCCTCGTGCCGAGGCGGAGCGGGTCTCTTCGCCGGTGTCAAGAGAGATCCGCCATGAGCAGGAGAAGCCGTGTCATGCGCGCCCGATGCCGCTTCCAGAGGCTGCTCCCGGACGGGAGAGACCAGGACGGCATGGTTTGGGTCCGGGTCGCTTCGGGAAGACGGCACGAGAGAGGGCGATCTGCCCGCGCACCCGCTCTCCCCGCGAAGCGGCCGCCCTGTCTTAGGCCGAAGTTCCCCTCTCCGTTGAGGCGAATTCTCCCCTAAACCCCTGCAGATTTTCGTCTTAAGCGAAAATCTGCAGAGAAGAATGTTCCCATGTAATATGAAATATTTCCCTTGACAATAAAGGTATAGTATGTATGATAGCTCCCATGTACATCGAAGCCGTCCCCAACCGCAACTCTCCTCCCGCCATCCTCCTGCGCGAAGGGTGGCGCGAGGGCAAGAAAACCTGCAAGCGTACCCTGGCCAACCTCTCCGACTGGCCTCGACCGAAGATCGAGACCCTGCGCCGGCTGTTGCGCGACGAACCACTGGTTTCCCCCGATGATCTATTCACCACGGAGCGGACCCTCCCACACGGGCATGTCGAAGCCATCTTGGGCACGATTCGAAAGCTCGGGCTGGACACAATGATTTCGTCGAAGCGGTGCCGTGAACGCGATCTGGTGCTGGCCATGATCACGGAACGTCTGATCCATCCGTGCTCGAAGCTAGCAACGACGCGACACTGGCATAGCACGACACTGGCCGAGGAGCTGTCCGTTCAGGACGCCGACGAGGACGACCTCTATGACGCCATGGATTGGCTATTCGAGCGCAAGCAGCGCATCGAAAAGAAACTGGCACAACGCCACCTCTCCGAAGGATGCACGGTTCTATACGACGTTACGAGCAGCTACTACGAGGGTCGCACTTGCCCGCTGGCTCGTTTTGGCCATGACCGGGATGGACAAAAAGGGCTCCCCATCATCGTCTACGGCGTCTTGACCGATGGGGAAGGTCGTCCCGTAGCCGTGGAGATTTATCCCGGTAACACGGGCGATCCGACCACGGTTGCCGACCAGGTAGGCAAGTTGCGGGGACAGTTCGGCTTGGCTCGAGTCGTGGTCGTGGGAGATCGCGGCATGCTGACGCAGCCGCAGTTGGACAAGCTCAAGGAGCATCCCGAGATGGGATGGATCACGGCTCTGACCAGCGTCGCGATCCGCGGCTTGCTGGCGAAGGGCGCCATACAGTTGTCGCTGTTCGACGAGAAGAACCTGGCCGAGATCTCCTCCCCTGATTTTCCGGGCGAACGGCTGATGGCCTGCTACAACCCGTTGCTCAATGACGAGCGGAGGCGCAAGCGTCGGGAACTGCTCGAAGCGACCGACCAAGGATTGGCACGGATCGGCAAGGAAGTGGCGCGGCGCACGCGCAAGCCTTTGAAGGAATCCGAAATCGCCCTGAAGGCAGGGAAGGTTCTCGGGCGTCACAAGATGGGCAAACACTATCGCTACAACATCGGGAATGGAACTTTCCAGTGGTCTCGTTGCGAGGAGTCGATCGCCCAGGAAGAGAAGTTGGACGGCATCTACGTCATACGCACCAGCGAGAAGAAAGAACAGTTGCCGACCGAAGATGCCGTGCGCAGCTACAAGAATCTGTCTCAGGTGGAGCGCGCCTTCCGGTGCCTGAAAGGGATCTTCGACCTGCTGGTTCGACCGATTCGCCATCGCACGGCAGATCGCGTGCCGGCGCACATTTTCCTGTGCCTGCTTGCCTATTACGTCGAGTGGCACATGCGCCGGGCGCTGGCGCCGATTCTGTTCGAAGATGAGGAATTGGTTGAGGATCGCAGGCGACGAGATCCCATAGCCCCAGCGAAGCCATCCAAATCATGCGAGCGCAAGAAAGCAACGCACCGGACTGCCGACGGACTCCCCGTCCACAGCTTTGATACGCTAATGGCAGAGTTGGCGACGCGAGGGCGCGTCACCTACAGGCTCCAGTCGAAAGAACTGAGCCTGGAGTACTGTCAGGTGCCGAAACTCACCTCGATTCAGGCCAGGACCCATGAGCTGCTCGGACTGTTGCCAGTAACAGGAAAGTGAATCTAACGGTATGTGCCGTAGAATCAGTACAATACTATCCAGGCGCAAATGGAACTTCGGATTAACGGGCCTGGAGCAACGGGCACAGAATGGCGCGCTCACGTTCTGATCAACGCAGCAACAGGAGGCTTCCAATTCGTTGAATTGACTGACGATAGCGGC
>VGYL01001147.1 GCA_016872975.1 Planctomycetota bacterium | reverse complement strand
GGGTGACAGATGATAGGCTGGCGTATGTACCTATTTTCCGCTACCCCTCAATCGGGGTTAGGCCGGGGGCGATAGCCCCATCATGTCCCAGATTTGCTGTTGGACAGAGCGCAACTTTGGGAAATGGACATCTTCATGACCGTCGGCGTGCCGTACAATGACCAAAGCGTAGTCCTGAAAGGCCTTCAGCATCTTGGCCGCTGTCGGATAGGGATTGTCGCGGTGTTCGGGCATCAAACCGTCGAGCAACTGGCCGGTTTGCGCAATCTGGCGGCGGATTTGATACTCCAGCAGGGCCGCCACCAGGACGGCGATCATGATCAGCAAGGTCAAGCCGGCCAGCCGGCGGGGCGAATGCAGCCACATCGGCCGAATTTGCACCGGACTCTTGATGAAGTCAATCGTCTGCTCGACGGTGACCTGTTCTTTGTATTTGATCATCACGGCGCCGGCCGACAGGCGCTCGACCGGCACGGTGGTACAGAGCAGCACGATGCCATCAAAGCGTTCGGCTTGGCTGATCACAGTAGGGCAGCGTGCCCAACGCAATTCCCAGGCCTGATCCTCGTCGGTCCCCTGCAGAGTGCAGCTGAAGTAACGCCCGGCCTGGGCCTTACGCAAAGCCTTCTCCAGCCGGCTTTCGATGACTTTGCGGCTCTTGTAGTCATACTTGCCGAGCAGGCCCTTGATGCGCTCCAACGCCTGCTCGCCGGCGGCCAGTGCCTTACGGCGCTGCCGGGCATCCAGTTCCGCCTTGCTACTCGACCAACTGAACACCCAGCGCAACGGATAGACCTTGTCATGGGCAGCATCCACCAACGGATGCGTTACTTCACACACCCGATACTGGGTTCGTTGCTCGACTGGTTTGTGCGCCGCGTTGCGGGTGACGTACGCCACCGGCGTCCAGGCCAGTTCGCCTTGCTGCAGCGCCTGCCAGGTCTGCTCCCAGGTGGCCGTGGCGGTGTCGGTCCAGGGATGCGCCGCCAGGAAACACTGGTTGGTGCGGCAGAACGCCAACATCGTTTCCTGATTGCACAGCTTGCGGTCGCCAATCAACACGACATTCTCGGGCAGCAACCCGGTCGCCCGCAACGCAGTCAGATCCGCCAGGTAGACACCATCATCCGTTTGGTTGCCATCCCAGGGCCGATACCACAACGGCACCCGTTTGGTGGTGATCAGGCTCAACACAAACTGGACATTCTGCGGCTTGCCATCCTTATTGTAGCCTTTGACCAACACCGGCGCATGTTCGGCCGCCTTGGGGGCGCCTTCGGCATCCTCATAGCGGCCCTCAAAATACACACTGGTCGTATCGCTATGCAACCATTCCAGATCCGGCTTGAACTCCCGCACCGCATTGCCGATGATCGTGCTCCAAATGGCGCCCTGATGCGCCGCCAACCCTTCCAGCATGGCGCCCAGCCGGTCATCATCCAACCAAGTCGCCTGCAGCCCCAAGAGCCGATCGATCCCGTGTTGCGTCACCCAGTCCGCCAACTGGTACAAGGGCTGCGGATGCAGACTCATGCGGTTGAAGATCACCACTTGCGCCAACCGCCCGTAGGTGGCAGCAATCTCAGGTTGATACTTCAGTTCCTGGTCAATGGCAGCCACCACGCCCAACCGGTGCAAAATGCTCTTGACCAGATAGGCGGCCCCGATTTCAACAGTTTGATATTCAACGACTTCGGTCTCGACTGGCATACGTCCACCTCCATGGTGAATTGTATCCTAGTCAGCCAGCTTGGCAAACCCTTACCAGGGGGTAGCGGAAAATAGGTTATAAGGGAACAACTCTAATGTATTTTGGGCCACTTCCCCATAATCAACCCGGTCATCTGGCTGAAGAGCAACAGAGCCGACAATCTCGTCTCAGCCATCGCGATGCTGCCCCTGCCAGGCGGTCAGTTCTTGCAGAAGAATCAGCAACCCCTCACCCGGACGCGTGAACACCGGTTGGGCGTTTTCTTCCAGATGCAACGCCAACTCTTCCAGACCAAACAGCGCCGCATGTAGCCGCCGTGTCTCTCGATCGGTCAAGGTTAGCCCAGGCCAATCGGCTGCGCCGCCGGGCGCAGCCGCGGGCCACCCGTGGGTCACGAAGTCAGCCAGTCGGCCGGCCAGCCCGCGTGGAAAGCGCGCCGCCAGCCCGAAGACCAAGCCGTCGTACCCCGCCTGACGCCGATCCGCGTATTCCCAATCCACCAGCCACGTACCTTCCCCAGCGGCCAGGATGTTCGCCGGCTGAAAATCGCCGTGGGTCAAGGCCGTCGTGATCCGCCTCCCGCCTCCTGTTTCTTGACTCCTGACCGCTGCTGCTAGAGCAGTCGCCGTCTGCGTCGCGTTGCGC
>VGYL01001146.1 GCA_016872975.1 Planctomycetota bacterium | reverse complement strand
ATCACCAGCGTGCCGTCCGGCAGGGCCAGCAGGTGCGCGTGCATCTTGCCAGCGGGGAAGAGGACACGCACGGGCGACCATGTGCGGCCGTCGTCTTCCGAAATCGAAATGCCGATGCCCTCGAGGTTGTCGTTATGGAAGCGCATGTGGCGTGCCTCCATGTCAGTCCTCAGTGCGGCGACGATCCAGCCGTTGGCCGCGCGGACCAGCGAGCCTTCACTGACTCCCCGCTGGTAGGTCCGACCCTCGAACATTTCCTCCCAAGTCCACTCCGTCGGGCAGATCTCCGCGCTCCAGGTGCGGCCGCCGTCGGAAGACCAGTGAAAACCGCCGACCGCGGCGTCGACAGGATATCTGTAGTCTTTCGGCCCCATCCAGCCGAACGCCGCTATCCGCACCGCTCTGCCAGACCCATCGCGGTCTACCAGGTAGCTGCCCTCTGTGTTGATCCGCCGCCCCATGCTGGACTCTGGTAGGGGATGGCGCTCACGCCAGGTACGCCCGTAGTCCTTGCTGAAGAACCGCACCGGCTTGCCGCCTCCCGTGCCGGCCTCCGCGGAGAAGATCAGCTCGCCGCCGCCCAGGCTGGTGAGTCCCATGGGACGGCCGTAGACAGAGCGGCCGATCCTCTGCAGATCAGACCAGGTCTCGCCACCATCGGCGCTGAACGCCATGGCGGTCTTCTCCCGTGAGCTGCTTTGGTCCAAGACGCCGGCCAGAATCAGCTCGCCGTTGTCCATCTGCGCAATGCCGAAAGGGCAGAAGTTGCGGAAGTCGCGCTGGTAGTATTGCATCCGGGTGCGGGTATGCTTCTTCACCTGGTCGGCGGCCATACCGAGCGCCGCGGCTACTTCGTCGACAGGCCGATCTGACAAGGCCCGGATCCGTTCCGACACCTCGTCGGTATGATGCACGAACCGGCACTGCGCCGGAAGCATGATCCAGCCGCCCCTGCCGTCGCGCTGCGTCAGCCAGTGGGGTTTCCAGCCCAAGTCTGCAGGTGCATGTGTGGCATGTGTCATGGCTCAGGTTTCTCCTTGCAGTAGGCCTCTCCTTGTTCTGCTGCTATCGGGGTACGCCCGGCTTGTGCCAGAAGCACACGGCAAGCTCGGCGAAGTCTACGACGATGCCCTCTGTCACGTCCGGATTTCGGCGCTTGAGACGCACGGTGCATTCGTGCCTGCCTCGTTTGGGGGCACGGCCGATCTGTGCCAGGTCGGCCACCCAGAAATGCAGGCCCATCCACTGCTGCCAGGTTCCCGGCGTCAGGGGCGGCTCGATGTGCCCGGGCGCCTCCTCACCATCCCACAGCACCGTGATCTCGTCGAGGGGCGTCACGCCCTTCAGACACAACCGCAGCGTGGCCGAGCGCAGCGTGCTGTCAGCCGCGGCCTGTTGCAGGTCCGCGCCGACCGTGATCCCGAACGCGCACTCCGGCTCGTCCGGCGTCACTGTGTGCGGCAGAGGCCGCAGGGGCGCGCACTCGAAGAACCTGCTGTGCGAGTCGTGCGTCTGCCGGCTCACCAGGTAGGTCTGGTCCCGGCCGCGCAGCAGCGCCGGTTCGGGCAGCTCGTGCAGGAACGCGACATCCCCGTGCGTCGCGTAACGCTCGAAGGCGAAGTGAAGGTTGAAGAAGTACAGCCCATCCACGCCCTGCTCATACGCGCCTAGCGCCATGGCCCGGTAGTGCTCGGTCGAAGGACCGTTGGGCGCGCCCCCGTAGTAGATGGTTCGGTCATACTCGACGTTGGGGAATCCGGCGGTGGATTCGACGCACCAGTAGACCAGCGTCCGGCTGCCGCGGCAGCCCTCCACAAAAGGTGTCAGCTCTGCCTCATGCTCCGCGGAGTGGAAGCAGCTTGCCGTCAGCACGTCGATCCAGCCCTCCTTCACCCAGGTGCGCCAATCCAGCCCCACCTCGGCGCAGGCGGGCTCGTAAGAGGGAACCCGCACCGCCAGGCCCTGCGGCCGCCCCTTCTTCTGCGCCGCCTCATCCGCCAGGCCGCGGAGCTTCTCCATCAATGCGTTCAGCAGGGCCTTTCCCTCGTTCAGATGGGCCTTCGGGAAGTAGCCGGGGCTGCGCATGAAATCCAGCTCCACGCCGTCCACGTCATAGTCCCCATAGGCTTCTCGCAACAAGGCGTAGACGTGATCCCTGACTTCGGACTTGCGGTAGTCCCACCGGTCATCCTCCAGGCGCAGGTCGAGGCGGTCCTCGTAAAGCTGGCTGCTCTTGGAATTCTGCCGTTTGGTGCGGACATGGTGGTGATCGTTGAACCGGAAGCTCAGCCAGACATCCTTGCCCAGCGCATGGCCGCGGTCGCAGATCAGAGCCAGCGGATCCTGTCCTTGAGCGA
>VGYL01001145.1 GCA_016872975.1 Planctomycetota bacterium | reverse complement strand
CCCGGAAGCGGTCCAGCAGATCTGCCCACATCGGAGGAATGCCCACCACTGGCCACATCGTCGTCTGCTCCGTCGAAGCTGCGATGGTTGCTACGTTGGCTAGATTCTACACCGTCAGGGCACTCAAATCACGCGACTTGCGCAAGTCCGGTTAGGACTTCGCGTCTCCCCGGCAGATCGTCGCGGTGAAGCTCCAGCAGGAGCAAGCCTCGTCTGGCAACCCGCTGCATCTCGCTGAGGGCCTTCTCTATCCTGTCTGGACCTACCAGGTAGAGGACAGCATCGGTGAAGACCAGATCAACGCTGCCGTCACCAAAGGCCGAAAGGTCGTGCGCTTTGCCAAGGCTCAGTCGGACGCCCCACAAACCTGCCTCGGCCACAAGACGGTTGCCTTCCGACACGGAATGAGGGTTGACATCGATCCCCTGGGCCTGAATTCCTGGGAACCTTTTCGCGAGGAGTTGAAGGTTGGGCCCGTAGCCGCAGCCAACTTCCAGGACGCTGTGAAAGGGCCAGAAGCAGGCGAAGTGGTCGAGAAGCCAGGCGCGATGGGGGTGGTTCAGGCTGGAAAAGCCCCTACGGACGCTGGCGATTCCCCGCCTCCTCCACTTCGTCTCGAAGTATGGAGTCCCGCGCCACCGCACGAACACGGACCACAGGGACCAGCGCGCTCGAAGGAGCGCCCGCCAGAGTCGGCGCAGGCCCGCCCTAGCAGGGCGGGGAAGCCAGGCAGCGCTCAAAGAAGGCCCCCGAACCATGGCTACTGCCTGCCCTCCTTGTCTCGGCGGGCTAGGCTCTCGTATAGTGCCTCCATCCGTTCCATTTCCTTGGCGTAGTTATTGCGCTCCTCTATGACTCGCCTGTTGAACGCCCCGAAGTGCCGGCGCATGGCCTCGTCCTTCAGCAACCGCAGAAGGCGCTCCGCCAGAGCCTCGGGCGCAGAGTTGGGCACAAGGAAACCACCAACTCCTTCGATGACCCATCGCCGATTGTCGCTGTTGTCCGTCACTACCACGGGCAGACCGCAGGCCATTGCCTCGGCCGTGCTTGCCGATAGACCCGCGTCGCTCAGAGAGGCGGAAGCGTAGACGTCCACCGTTCTGAGCCACTCGATCATCACCTGCTCCTCAACATGCCCCACGAAGCGAATGCGGTCCGACACTCCAATGGCCTCTGCCAATCCCTCCAGCCCCCTTCGTTCCGGCCCATCGCCGATGATGACCAGAGCTACGTCCTGGAGCTCACGGAGGACTAGAGGCAAGGCCCACACTAGTGTCGCGACATCGTGTATCGCTCGGAGGCTCCGAGTGCTGGCTATCAGGCGCCGGCCATCTAGGGAAAAGCGATCAATGAGCTCACGGTCCTTCCGACCCGGTGCAAACCTATCAACATCGGTTCCGAAGTACACGGTCTTGATCTTGTCTTCGTCAACGCCCCAACGAACCAGTTCCTCCGCAATGTGCTGGCCATCGGTGGTAATAAGGTCTGCGCACCTTAGGGCTTTCGTAGTCAGGAGCCTCCTCCACCGGGAACCCTTGGCTTCAACAAGGACATCGCTCCCCCAGGGGGTGACAACGTACGGGTGGAACCCGCTCAGCATGGCCAGCCAATCGTAGCCCGCGACCGTATGGGCGTGGAGCACATCGGGCTGCACTTGGCGGATGAGGCGCCTGGCCGCAGAAAGAACGCCTGGCAGGTCCAGGACCTGTGAGAGGATGCCCTGGGATCGCCGCCTTGGAACCACGCACACACGGACCGGGCCGTAGTCAAGATGCTCGGCTGGATGGAGCGTCAGTAGGGACACTTCGTGCTCTCTTGCCCCGAAGTAGCGAGTCCAGCGCCAAGTATGCTCGGACCGGGCATTGGAGATGAAACAGAGGTTCACCCGAGCCCTCAAGAGGTTGGAGAGGAGCCTGCCATCCGAGATGCCTGCCGCAGAATCCGCGAGAGGCCAATCGCAGATCGAGTGACTAGTCGGCCATACATGGTAAAGTCCGACCGGTGGGGGAGAAGAATAGTCCAGTCGTTGTGCGAGAGGCGACAGTATGCGGCGAAGGCGACAAGGAAGGCCACGACACCTGAAAGAGAGGAGGCATAGGCCGCGCCTACTAGCCCGTAGGGGGGGATCCAAAGGATGCTCAGACCCAGGTTGGTGATGACGGCTGCGGTAGCTGTTACCGCGCTCCATCCGGTCTTTCCCAGGCCCTTAAGCTGGCTATC
Organism: Planctomycetota bacterium; assembly: GCA_016872975.1. Lineage (GTDB taxonomy): Bacteria > Planctomycetota > Phycisphaerae > Sedimentisphaerales > Anaerobacaceae > PLanc-01. The sequence goes on along the minus strand of VGYL01001145.1, from coordinate 142 downwards.
TAGGACGTTCCAGCCGGCAAGAGCAACGGCGCCTGGCAGCAGAATGCGGAAGGGGACAATCGAATCGGTGAAGGCCTCCGAATAGAGGAATGGAATGAGCCAGGGACTCACCCCGGCGACTATGGCGAGGGCGCCGGTGACC
>VGYL01001144.1 GCA_016872975.1 Planctomycetota bacterium | reverse complement strand
GTGGGCGCCCGACAGCTCAAGGGGGCGTCCGGGACGCCGGCGGCGGGCCCGAGTGACGAGCAGGCCGTGGGCCGACTCGTGATGGAATTGACCGCCGGCCGGCGCGAGTTCCTCTCGTTGTACAAGAACACCCAGATCGAGCGGCTGATCTTCCTGTCCGGACTGGCCGTGGAGGCGGACATCTACCGGGTGATCGCCCGGCAACTGGAGGTGCAGGCCCAGATGGGGGACTGCATGGCGGCGGTCGAGATCAAGGATCCCGACCGCTTCGGCCTGGAACGGCGCAACGGCACGACCAGTTGGGCCCTGGCGTTCGGGCTCAGCCTGAGCTGAAACACTGATTATGGATAATTGATTACGGGTGATTGAAGAGGGTGTCGGAGCTTCCGTCCCGCTCATCCTTGCTCAATCATCAGTCGGGGAGACATCCACGATGTCGAACATCAACTTCGTACCGGATGACTATGTCCAGAGCAATGAGTCCCGCCGGGCCAACCTGATGTGTCTGGTCCTGTTCTCCGTCGTCATGGCCGCCCTGGGCGGGTCCTCCGTAGCCATTCGCATCCGGCAACGCGCGTGCAGCGCCCAGGAGGCGCTGGTCAACGCGAAAATGGCGCGGATGGAGGAGTCGATCAAACAGTTCGAGGATCTGCGGACCAAGCGTACGGTGATGATGAAGACGGCGCTGACCACGGCGGAACTGCTCGAGCCGGTCCCGCGCAGCGTGTTGCTGGCGTCGCTGACGAACAGTCTGCCGCCGGGGGTGTCGCTGGTCAAGGTCGACATGATCCAGAAGGAAGGCACACGGACGACGGCGGACCGGGGGGCGCGCTCCAAGTACGAGGCGGCCCAGGAGAGGGCCGGCGCCGAGCCGGACGCCAAGGTCTCCCCGGAGAAGTTGCTGGAGACGCGGATGGAGATCGAAGGCGTCGCGCCCAGCGATTTGCAGGTGGCGGCCTATCTCGAACATCTGAGCCGTTCCCTCCTGCTGCGCGACGTGGCCCTGGTGGAGTCGAAGGAGAAGAAGGTCGGCGATAACATGTTCCGGTCCTTCCGGCTCACGGCCATGCTCGCCCGGGAGGTCCACCTGACGAAAGAGGATATCGATCGGATCCGAGCCAAGGCCGAGCAATCCGTGTATCAATTTTAGATTGAGGACAGGCCATGACCAGTGGGTTGAGACAAGCGATCTTCTTCGTGCTGCTGATCGGCGTCGCGGCGGCGGGCTATCAGTACATGATCAAGCCCGCCAATCGCAAGCTGGCGGAAACCAAACAGAAACTGGAAGGCAAGCGGGCCAAACTGACCGAATTCGAGCAGGCCACCGCCCAGGCGGACGACTTCAACAAGCAGTTGGAGCAGCTTCAGGAAGCGGTCCGGTTCTTTGAGAGCAAGTTGCCTCCCACGAGCGAAGTCCACAAGGTGCTGGAGCAGGTGACCGTCATCGCCCAGAAGCAGGGGCTCACGCCCAAGACCATCCGCACGCTCGTCCAAAAGAACAACAGCGGCTACGTCGAACAGCCGATGAACATGAAACTCGTGGGCAGCTTTACCTCGTTCTATGCGTTCCTGCTGGAATTGGAGAAGCTTCCTCGCATCATGAAGCTCCGGGAGCTCAAGCTGGATAAAGACGGCGAGGGGCAGATCGGGGCCGAATTCATCGTGAGCATCTTCTTCCAGAACAAAGCGGCCTGACCCATTGATGGAGTTGATTTATGCTGTCTTTTCTGCGTGAACAGGAATCCCGAAACGCCTCGGATCATCCCGCCCCGGGCGCGGAGCCGCAGGGCCTCGCGTCCGCGGAAATCCCCGAGACGCAGGAGTATCTCACCGTCGCGGCCAACAGCCAGAGTCTGCGCCGCAGCACGATGCTGGTGGCCGTGCTGGTCGGCCTCGGCCTGGTCTGCCTGCTGGTGATGATTCGGCGGAGCCAGCCGCAGGGGGCCGCGGCCGCCGAGAGCAAGCACGATCAGACCAAGATCGAGGCGGCCATCAGCCGGCTCACCGGCGTCCGGTCCGAAATGACCGACCGGATGGATGAAATCGTCCGGAAGTTCTACGAGTTCTCGGACGTCGTCCAGGTGCGGGTGAGTGAACTGGTCAAGAACCCGTTCGAGGTGGAAGGCTTCGTGAGGGATCTCAAGCCGGGAACCGTGGTGGAGAATCCGCAAGCCCAGGCCGAGCTGATCCGTCGGCAACGCCTGGAGCAGCAGGCCCGGACGCTGAAGCTGCTGAGCATCATGCGCTCCGAGCAGGGTGACTGCTGCATGATCAACGACCAGATCCTGCGACCGGGGGATACCGTCGGGGGATTCACCCTTGTGCGGGTCGGCAGCCATTCCGTCGAATTGGCCTGGCCGACGGGCGGGGCC